>CAIOGK010000015.1 GCA_903857815.1 Candidatus Falkowiibacteriota bacterium | reverse complement strand
TCATTTTCTAAAGTATCAAAATCAATTGTTAAACAATACGGAGTTCCAATTTCATCCTGACGACGATAACGTTTTCCAATATTACCATTATCATCAAACTCGCAGCGCCAATCTTTCTTTAATTCATCAAAAACTGAACGTGCTTTTTCAACTAATTCTGGTTTATTTTTTAATAACGGAAAAATTGCAATTTTGATTGGAGCTAACTTTGGCGATAAAGCTAAAACAATTCTCGAATCTTCTCCGATTGCCTCTTCTTTATAGGCTTCACTTAAAACCGCTAAAAAAGTTCGTCCCACACCAGCTGAAGTTTCAACAATGTGTGGAATAAATCTTTCGTTAGTTGTTGGGTCCAAATAACTCAAATCTTTTCCGGAAAATTTACTATGCTGAGTTAAGTCGTAATTACCGCGAGCATGCACGCCTTCTAGTTCTTTAAAGCCAAAAGGGAAATTATATTCAATATCGTAAGCCTCCTTAGCATAAAAAACTAAATTTTCATGTTTATGCCATTTCAAATTTTCAGGTTTAATTCCTAAGTTAAGATAAAAATTGAATCTAGTTTCGCGCCATTTTTCAAAATGAGTCATATCTTCACCCGGTTTTACAAAATACTGCATTTCCATCTGTTCAAATTCACGTGTCCTGAAAATAAACTGACGAGCGGTTATTTCATTGCGAAAAGCTTTGCCGATCTGAGCAATCCCAAACGGAATTTTAACACGAGCAGTATCAATTACATTTTTAAAATTAACATATATTCCCTGGCAGGTTTCGCCGCGCAAATAAGTCGGCTCTTTAGACCAATCGCCGGTAAAATTACCTAAATTTGATTGAACTAATAAATTAAAATTGCGTCCAGGAGTAAAATCTTGGGCTCCACAATTAGGACATTTTATTTTTTGCTTATTATCTTCAAAAATTTTATTGATTTCATCCTCACTCATCTTCTCGTCAGCAAAAATCCCCGATTCTTCCAACAAAGAATCTAATCTCAAGCGACTATGACATTTACGACATTCAGTTAACGGATCAGAAAAACCTTTTACATGACCAGATGCCTCCCAAATCTTAGGGCTCATAAAAATTGCTGAATCTAATCCGACTATATCGTCGCGCAATTGAATCATCGCCTTCCACCATTCTTTCTTTATATTATTAGCGAGCTCAACGCCATAAGGGCCAAAATCATAAACAGCCGTAAACCCCTCATAAATTTCCGAGGAAGGAAAAACAAAACCTCGACGTTTAGCCAAAGATACGATGTTATCCATTTTTTTATCTACTTCTTTTTTCTGCATATTTTTATAATTACATTTCTTCAAGCGCCTCTAAACCTAAAATTTCAAATCCATTAACTAGCACCTGAGAAACCGCTCTAATAAGAGCTAAACGTACTTTTTTTATTTTTTTATCGGCTTTTAAAATATTAATTGAATGATAATAATCATTAGATATTTGAGCTAACTCAAATAAATATTTAGTTAATTCACTAGGGTTTCTTTTGCTATTCGCTAATACTATTATTTCTGGGTATCTAGCAATTTTCATTAATAATTCCTTTTCTTTCTTTTCCGATAATAAAGCAAAATCAATTTTACCCAATAAAGAAATACTGCTTTCTTTTCTTAAGATACTTTTCAATCTAGCATAGCTATATTCTAAATAACAAGCGGTATAGCCATCAAATTTTAAAGCCTCATCAATATTAAAAGTAATAATTTTATCAGCCCCTACTTTTAACATCTCAAATTTAATAATCGCGATAGATAAAACATCAACTACTCGTTTTACCGCTTCATCATTCCAGTCTTCATGTTTTTTTCTCGTCTCCGCTTCAATACGCGCACGTATTTTATTTTTTAATTCTTCATAAGTAATGACATTCCCCGTACGAGACGACATCATCCCATCTGGTAAAGTAACAAAATCGTAAGGCAAATGAGTTAATCTTTGTTTATATCCTAAAAGTTCTAAAACTTTAAATAATTGTTTAAAATGTAAACTTTGACGAACATCAACCACATAAATTGATTCCTCTAAATCGTAAAGACTAAATTTGTTTACCGCTAGAGCTAAATCGGCAACTGGATATAGCGCCGTTCCGTCAGATCTAATAACTGGCAAAACTCCTAAATCGTACTTCTCGAGATTAGCAATAACCGCTCCCTCACTTTTTATTAAAATTTCTTTTTCTAACATGGACTCAACCATAGTTAATCCCTCGTCAATCACCTCATTTTCATAAAAAATATGTTCAAACTTAACTCCTAGCTCCTTATATATGGAAGCAAAATATTCAATGCTCCAATTACGAGTTTCTTTCCATAATAAATAATTATCTCCCTGGCGGCTTTCTATTTCCTGCATTACTTTAGTTACTTCGAGTTTATATTCCGGTCTATCAATTAGTTTTTGGCTTGCCTCAGAATAACATTTCCCTAGCAAAAATCCCTTGGGTTCACTTAAATTTGCATATGAATGATTATTTTTCCAATTCCAAATTGTTTTAGCGACATGAATGCCAAAATCATTAATATAAGAAACGGAAATAGCGTTAAAACCATTAGCACTAAGCAGGCGACTAATCGCATCCCCATAGGAGATATTACGTAAATGGCCAACATGATATTCTTTATGAGTATTTCCGTTAGAATATTCGATCATTATTCCTTTTTCTTCACCAATAGTATTTCGTCCGTATTTATTTTTTTCTTTTTTTACTTCATTAATTACGGAGGTAGCTAAATATGTCGTTTCAATAAAAAAATTAAGATACGGCCCAGTCGGCTTAACGTCTACAAAATATTTATTGAATTCCTCATCTTTTTTTATCTCTTCCGCCCAAAAAATCGCTAACTCAACCGGCGTTTTATTCATTTTTTTAGCAGGTTCAAAACAAGCCAAGCTCAAATCACCAAAATCGGAGCTAGGGGGATATGAAAAAAATAGCCCATCGGAACCTAACTTAGTGGCTATTTTAATTTTAATTTCTTCTAAAAATATCATAGCGTTTAAATAACACTTATCATACCCTAAATCCTTGGTAATAATATTGAATTATGTTATAATACTAACAGACTTTATTAACTTTTTCAATCAGCTATAATAAACTAGCTGAACTATAAAAATAGCCTTTAATTCTATGTTTTCTTATCGAACACTTTTAAAACAAGCTTGGAATATTTCCTGGAAGCACAAATATCTCTGGTTATTTGGTTTATTTGCCTCAATTGCAGCGGCTAGCGGCTCATTTGAATATCAACTTTTAGCTAACAGCTTTCAAGCTAGCGCCTTAGAAAATTCATATTATCATATAAACGGAATATTAATAGTCGGGAAAGCAATTATTGCCTTTTTTGTGGGATTTATTAGTTTATTTTCCTATGATATTTTAACTATTGTTAATACTCTAACAGTAATAATTATTACTCTAACCCTAATAATTTCTTTTGTTTGGCTAGCAATCTCCTCACAAGCAGCTTTAGTAATTAGTATCAAAAAAGTTCTAGCTGCTAAAAAGAAAGACGCGGTTATAAATATTAGAGAGAATCTAGCTAAGGGTCATCAAAATTTCTGGCCAGTTTTAGGCCTTAACATTTTAATCAAATTTCTTATTGGCTTAACTCTATTTATAATGGGGGTACCGCTTTTATTCTTAGCCGTAGACGGTTCGGCTTATCTAGCGGTAATCTATACGTTAGCATTTATTATTTTTACCCCAGCAGCAATAGCCCTATCTTTAATCATTAAATACGCAATTGCTTATAAGGTCTTAGATAACGAATCGTTTTCCGATTCTTTAAAAAAATCAATTAATTTATTTTCTAAAAATTGGCTTATTAGTTTAGAAATGGGGGTCATGTTATTTATTATTAGTTTTTTAGCCGGTCTTATTCTTCTAATATTAATCGCCATTTTCATTTTCCCATACATAATGTTTGCAATAAATTACGGTCTAGCCTGGCTAATTGTTTTACTATTACTTATATCATTAACTTTAATCCTTTTTGTTGGTTCTCTTTTAACTACTTTTCAAATATCTGTTTGGACTGGTCTTTTCCTTGAATTAAAAGAAGGAAGAGGAGAAGCTAAACTAGAAAGAGCCTTCAAAAAAAAGAAGTAGGCTATGAGTAAGTTAGACTCAATCGAAAATTTGATAAATCCGACAGGCGACGACGAAAGCGTCGCCGGTCTTTTTGCACACAAAGAAGAAGAAATCAAAATTAAAGAATTAGAAAGACAAACCCAAAGAGATGCCCAGGAACTGGGATTAGATTATGTTAGCTTAACTGGATTTCCTATCAGCCCAGAAGCACTAGTCCTCATCCAAGAAGAGAGGGCGGTAGAATTAAAAGCAATTTGTTTTTTCTACGATGGGAAAAATATTCGCTTAGCCTGTCTTAACCCAACCACAGAAGTATTAGAAGAAGTACAAAAATTAAGTAATCAATATTTTGCCGATGCAAAATTATATTTAATTTCAGAAAATAGCTTTAAGCACGCGTTAGAAATATATCACGCTGTCCCTAAAGTAAAAAAATACGATAGCGGGATTGAAATTAGCCCCGCTCAATTAGAAAAATTCAAAAATGATATTGCAAACTACAAAAATTTAAACGATAAACTTAATGATGTAAATATTAGTGATATTGTTACTTTGATGCTCGCCGCCGCGCTTAAAGTTGGCGCGAGTGATATCCATATTGAAGCAGAAGAAAAAGGAGTAATTATAAGATTAAGGCTAGATGGTGTTTTACAAGAAGCGGCAATAATTAGCCGTGAAAAATGGCATAAAATTATTTCACGTTTAAAAATACTAGCGAGAGTAAAAATAAACATTGAAAATAAGCCTCAAGATGGACGTTATACTATTTATTTAAAAGATAGGCGCGTAGACGTTCGCTGTTCTTTTTTACCAACCGCTTACGGAGAAAGTGTGGTAATGCGTTTACTCGATTCCAAAGCCGCCTCTTTAAATATAGAAAATTTAGGTATTAGGCCCGAGGTGCTTCCTGCCTTAAAAAAAGAAATTGCCAAACCAAATGGTTTAATATTAACAACTGGACCGACTGGAAGCGGAAAAACAACGACTCTATACGCTATAATTAATAACTTGAACCAATCCGGAACTAAAATCATAACTCTAGAAGATCCAATTGAATATCAATTATCAGGAATTAATCAGAGCCAAGTAGATAGCAAGCATGGATTTAGTTTTTCCGAGGGGTTAAGATCAGTTTTACGCCAAGATCCAAATGTAGTTATGGTTGGAGAAATTAGAGATTTAGAAACTGCAGAAATTGCCATTCAAGCTTCTTTAACGGGACATCTTGTATTATCCACTCTTCATACTAATGACGCCTCCGGTGTAATCCCTAGACTAATCGATATTGGGGTGAAACCATATTTTCTAGTTCCCTCAATCAATGCGGTTATTGGACAACGTTTAGTTAGAAAATTATGCCCTCATTGTCGTCAAGAAAAAATTATTACCCCCGAAGAAGAGGGCGTAATCCATAAAATTTTAGCGGTTATTTCTCCTAAAACGGGTATTAATATTCCCTCAACTCTCCCCATAACATACCAAGCGGGTGAAGGCTGTGAATATTGTAATTTCACCGGCTTTAAAGGTCGTTCGGGTATTTTTGAAGTATTTACCATGAGTGATAATATTCGCCAATTAACTATTGACCAGGCGCCATCTTTTAAAATTTTGCAACAAGCTATTGAAAATGGAATGATTACCATGCTTCAAGACGGAGTCTTAAAAGCCTTAGAAGGAGAAACTAGTTTAGAAGAAGTTTACCGGGTAATCGGAAATTTTGATTATGTTAATGAATTGTATGATATCGTTATTTCTCAAACCATTGGTCGTGGTATCAGTATCAACCAAGAACAAATGACCCAAGCAGTTGAACTTAGTAAAAATATCGTCGATATAAATGTTAAAGCAAGGGAAATCCCTACTTCTAACCTAATAGAACTAACCATGGCTCTAGCAGCCTTGAGAGAGGCGGGAGATGTACACATTGAACCAACCGCTGAAGATGTAAAAATTAGATTCCGTATTGATGGCATTTTACATGATATATTTTCTCTACCAAAAACAAGCTATTTACCTCTCTTATCAGAAATAAAAATTTTAGCTGGAACACCAACCAATATCAAACGAGCTACTTTTGATGGACGTTTTAGTATTTATCTTCCAAATCATAAAATAGATTGTCGTATTTCAATTATTTCTGGCGGCTATGGCGAAACTATTGTTATCAGAATGCTCACAACTGAAGCAGCTAACTTAGATATGGTTAAATTAGGCATTACTTCAGTTAATTTGACTTCATTAGAATTAGCCATGAAAAAGAATAAAGGAATTATAGTTACTACTGGCCCTACGGGAAGCGGAAAAACAACAACTCTTTACAGTATTTTAAACCAATTAAATCAACCGGATGTTAAGATTATTACCGTTGAAGACCCAATTGAATATCAACTTCCTGGGGTTATGCAAACTCAAATAGATGAAGCGAGTGGATACACTTTTGTTTCCGCCATGAAATCATTACTCAGACAAAATCCGAACATCATGATGATAGGGGAAATTCGTGATAATGAAACCGCAAAAATCGCTATTGAGGCCGCTATGACCGGACATTTAGTTTTATCAACTATCCACGCTAATAGCGCTGCCGGGGCTATTTCTCGCTTTACTGGATTAGGTGTAGAGAAACAAGCATTAGCTAACTCAATCGAATATACCATTGGTCAAAGATTAGTTAGAAAAATTTGTCCTTACTGCAAACAGATACATGAGCTGTCCGCTGAAGATTTAAATAAAGTTAAAACTATATTAACAAGCATTAATAATCCAGCCGTAATTATCCCAAAAGACCTTATTTTCTATAAAGGTATCGGCTGCGAAAAATGTGGGAAATTGGGTTACAAAGGAAGAATTGGTTTATATGAAGCGATTACCATGACGCCAGCTATTCAAAAAATAATTCAAAGTGATAAAACTACTGATTACGAAATTGAACAAGAAGCTATTAAAAATGGAATGATTACCATGCTTCAAGATGGGATAATTAAAGCTCTAGCCGGAGAAACAACTTTAGAAGAAGTTTTCCGCGTAATTTAAATATATGATTGATAAAAAATTTCTAGAAACTCTAAAAAAAGATTACCAAGCAAACGAAAGTGAAAGACGCCAAATAATTAGCGCTTCCAATAATATTTTATTTGAAGCTAAAAAAATAATTTTTTCATTACAACGCCAAGATTTTAAAACCGCCGAAACAAAACTAATAGAATTAGAAAAAAACTTCGCTAATCTAGAAAGCAGATTCGGAGCCGATAGATTAAAAAAGGAAGGTGCTTATAAGGCGGCGGCGGAAGAATATTTAGAAGGAAAAACTTTTTATCTTGTTATTAAGAAAAAAGATATTAAAGCAATTGATGGATTAAATTTAGATTACGAATCTTACTTGGGCGGAATCTGTGATTTAATCGGAGAAATGGTACGTTATGCTACCAACCAAGCCGCAAAGGGTAAATTTTTCGAAGTAGCAAAAATAAAGAAAGCGGCGGAAGATATTATGACTCAACTAATTGATTTTGATATGACTGGTTATTTAAGAACTAAATATGACCAATCAAGAGGACATCTACGCAAGTTGGAACAAATGGCTTACGAAATTAAATTAAGAGTTGGCAAATAGTTTTTATGTTAATTGCGATTATTTCTGATATCCATGACAATCTCAGTAATTTAGATACCTGCCTTACATGGTGTAAACAGAAAAAAATAACAAAAATTATTTGTTGCGGTGATATTTGTAATTCTGATACCTTAAAATTTCTCTCTGCTAATTTTAGCGGTGAGATTTTTTTAGTAAGTGGGAATGGGGAAACATTTGCTGATGAGGATTTTTATGGTTTAGATAATATAAAATATCGTCAAGAAATAGCTGTCGAAAAAATTGACGAACTAACACTGGGATTTTGTCATCAAGATAAACAAATAGAAGAAGTTATAAAAAAATCCGGAAACTTTCCGGACTTTATATTCTATGGACATAGCCATAAACCTTGGCTAGAAAAAAGAAATAACATGTTTATTGTAAACCCTGGTAATATATCAGGAACTTTTTTTCAAGCAACTTTTGCTATCTTAAATACTGAAAATAAAAAGTTAGAATTAAAAATTATTCACGATTTAAGACTTTCTTAAATATTCGCCGGTAAAACTATTAGGATTTTGAGCAATTTTATCAGGCGTTCCTTCAGCAACTAAATAACCGCCACCCTCACCACCGGTTGGCCCCAAGTCGATTACCCAATCGACTGATTTTATTATATCGATATTATGTTCAATAACTAAAACGGTATTTCCTTGATCAACTAACATATTTAAAACTTTTAGCAATCTATCGATATCATCAAAATGTAATCCCGTAGTTGGCTCATCTAAAATATATAAAGTTTTTCCAGTTGAACGACGCGAAAGTTCAGTGGCTAATTTAATACGCTGAGCTTCTCCCCCAGAAAAAGTAGTTGCACTTTGTCCAAGTTTAATATAACCAAGGCCAACCTCATCTAAAGTATTTAATTTTTGCAAAATTGCCGGAATCCCCTTAAAAAATTCTCGAGCTTCACTAACAGTCATTTCTAAAACTTCATAGATACTTTTACCATTGTATAAAACTTCTAAAACTTTTGGTTTGAATTTTTTACCCCCACAAACTTCACAGGTTAAATAAACGTCAGTTAAAAATTGCATTTCTACTTTTATAACACCATCGCCAGCACAATTTTCACAGCGACCGCCAGGGACATTAAAAGAAAAATGACCGGCGCCCAAACCTTTTACTCTAGCTTCTGGCAAATCAGCAAATAAATCACGAATATTAGTAAACAGCCCAGTATAAGTCGCGGGGTTAGAACGAGGCGTCCGCCCAATAGGCGATTGATCGATATCAATAACTTTATCAATAAATTCTAATCCTTTAATCTCTTGGTGCGCTCCCGACTCAGTTTTAGCACGATAGAATTTTTTTGTTAAAGCATTAGCGAGAATATCATTCATTAAAGTTGATTTTCCGGAACCAGATACACCAGTGATAGCAATCAATTTACCAAGAGGAAAACTAACGTTAATATTTTTTAAATTATGTTCTTTAGCTCCAATAATTTCTAATAATTTACCAGACCCTTTCCGAAACTCTTTTGGCATTTTTATTTTTTTTGCTCCAGAAAGATAAGCACCAGTTAATGATTCCGGACACTTCTTTATATCTTCCGGAGTACCAACAAATAAAATACGCCCCCCACTTTCACCGGCGCCAGGACCAACGTCTACCAAACAATCAGCCGCCATCATAGTTGCCGCGTCGTGCTCAACAACAATTACTGTATTACCATTATCCCGTAAACTTTTAAGAGTATTTATTAACTTGTCATTATCTTTTTGATGTAAACCAATTGATGGTTCATCAAGCACGTATAAGACCCCAGAAAGGGCTGACCCAACTTGTGAGGCTAATCTTATTCTTTGAGCTTCTCCACCAGACAGTGTTACGGCGGAGCGTGAAAGAGTTAAATAACCTAAACCGACATCAGCTAAAAAATCTAAATTTTTAGAAATTTCTTTTACTATCGGCCCCATTACTTGCGCTTGACCATTAAAAAGTTTCGAATTTTTAAACCAATCAGCAAAAACATTTTTTAGTTTATCAATACTTAACTGAGAGACTTCAAAAATAGATAATCCCCCAATCTTTACAGCTAAAGCGTCTGATTTTAATCTTGCTCCGTGGCACATCGAACAAAGGGAGCTTCTCATTATTTTTTCAATCTCTTGTTTAACAAAATTGGATTTTGTTTCTTGATATTTATTTTCTAAATATTTAATAACTCCTGAAAAATAATCATCGCCCAATAAAATAATTTTTCTTATTTCTGGAGATAAATCTTTTACAGCGATTCGAAGACTAAAACGATGGCGCGCAGATAAATTTTCTAAATCTAGAAACAAACCATTACCGCTCAGATTAGCATGCGATAGTGGTTTAATTGCTCCCTCGAGAATGCTTAAATTTAAATTAAAAACTAAATCAGCATCTATTTCCATTTTTGTTCCTAAGCCGGAACAATCGGGGCAAGCGCCATGACCGGAATTAAAAGAAAAATCACGTGGCTCTAAATCAGCTCGTCTATAGCCACAATCATTACATATAAAAAATCTTTCAATTTTAGAAGAATTAACCGCCTTGCCAGCAACAACTTTAGCAATCTTTTTTTCTTCAGCCGATTTGCTTAATTTTGCTGCACAATGAGGACAATATGGCTGTCCACATTTAGAATATAACAAGCGCAAATAATCATAAATTTCTGTAACAGTCCCAACTGTAGAACGAGGGTTAGAGCCGACAGTTCGCTGATCGATAGAAATTGCTGGCGATAAACCCTCAATCATATCAACATCAGGCTTATCCATTAAACCAACAAACTGGCGAGCATAAGACGACAAGGATTCAACATATCGTCTTTGCCCTTCCGCATATACCGTATCAAAAGCTAAGGATGATTTACCGGAACCAGATAGCCCAGTAAAAACAACCAATTTATCACGAGGAATATCTAAATCAATATTTTTTAAATTATTGGTTCGAGCGCCGCGAATCTTAATAAAATTAACTGCCATAGCAAATAAATTAAAATTAATGTTGCAGATATTATAAACAAAAATTAGCAAAAAAACAAGACCCAGGGAATCCGGGTCTTAAAATTAGCTTTCATGTCGAAATAATGAATATATAAAAAATCAAAAAATGGGATAAAAAAATTTAAAAAAATTAATCAATAACTTATCGCTAAAACGAATTTTGCTTTTATATTCTACATCAAAAGGCTCCGCCTCTCCTTTCCAGGTTTCAATAATCTTTTTTAAATCACTAACCAAATTCTTTTGACGAGAAAAAATACCAACTTCAAAATTCCAACCAAAAGAAAGAATGTCCATATTTTGAGAGCCCACTAAACCCTCGGTATCATCAATCAGCATTAACTTTGCATGATTCATGGTCTTGGTCATAAAAAACTTAACTCCGATACCAGACAACCGGCAACAATTAAGATAGTTGATTTTATTAAGAGGTTTAACATCAGTATCGTTGGGAATAATAATTTCCACTTTTACTCCTCGCCGACAAGCATCATCAAGGGCCGCTATCAGCCAACGTGGTGGCAATAAATAAGGAGTTACAATTTGAATTAATGATTGTGCTTCGGATATTTTATGTTTATAATAATTATTTAAATAATAAATTTTATTTGTCCCTCGCCAATTATCCATTATCCAGGATTTAATTTTACGAGAGCGTGAAGAAGAGCTAAAACGTAAAATTGATTCCCGACGACCACCGCATTTTCGATAAGAATGAATAAAAGATTTAAAAATTAATTTAACGGCGCCACCCTCGATTTTAATTTGTAAATCGCGCCAATTTCTAATTTTCTCTTGAATATTAACCCCACCAAGAAAAGCGATTTTATTATCAATAATTAAAATCTTACGATGAGTTCTTTTAAGCCAATGACTAAAAAAAATAAATTCTGCTCCGGCATTGCGCAATTCCTTGATCATTTCCGGCTTTAAAGATGAACTACCATAAGAATCGGCAATAATTACAACTTCAATGCCATGTTCTACTTTACTTTTTAATAAACTAAAAAAGTTATGAGTTTCGCTGGTATCACCAGACAAAATATACATTTCCAGGTATATTGATTTCTCTGCCTTAGCCATAGCCTTAAACATTCCATCCCAGGCCTTGCTAGAAGTTGTATAGAGACGATACTTCATTGATTTAATAATTTCTTAATTTCGGGAAGATTTTTTTCTGTTTCTTTACGACCAATCTTAATCATTTGCTCCATTATATCTTTAGAAAAATATTTTTTAATACTAGTATTTTGAAGGTAATAGGAAGTATCGGGATTAATAATTACTTTAGCTTTCTGAACCGCATGCTGAGAAAGGTTATAAAGCGTTATTCTCGTACTTCTTAAGGCAACTTTAGTAAAGGTAAATCTTTTTTCAATGAATTCTTTTTTATGATACAAATTAACAGCAATAACCTCGTCCGCTCCTAAATCTTTTAAAATATCTACCGGAACCGGGCTACTTAAAGCACCGTCTACAAAACGACGTCCCTGATGCTTAACCGGCTCAAATACTAAGGGCACCGAGGAACTGGCTCTAACCGCTAAAGACAGTTTTCCTTGTTTAAAGACAAACGGCTCTCCACTAGATAAATCGGTTGCAATAATTCGTAATGGAATATTAGCTTCTTCAAAAGTATGACGACTTAAAAGAGTCTCAATAATTTTTTCATATTTTTTACTACTCACTAAACCGCCGCGAAAACCAAAATCCGAAAGACCCAATACCATGCCTCGTTTACCTTCTAGAACCTTATCCTTAAGCCCATCAATTTCACCATGCAAAGCATAATACGCGGCCGCTAAAGCGCCAATAGATGTCCCGCTAATATAATCAATAGGAATATTATTTTCTAACAAAACTTGAATGACGCCAATATGAGCAAACCCACGGAACCCCCCGGAACCAAGAGCTAGGCCAATTTTTTTTCTCGTTACTTTATTTTTCATAATTTAAAATACTATCAAATTATAACAAAAAATCGCCCAAAAGGCGATAATAAAAAGTGTTTAAAATAATTAAGGCCACCTTCGGAAAAAAGTGGCCTTATTTTAAAACACAAACATCTTTAAGCAAATGGAATTCTAACAATAAACCTTGTCCCGCCCTCAAGAGGTTCATAATCGATTGTTCCACCATGAGCTTCAATAATAAGTTTAGCGCCGTAAAGCCCTAAACCGGTACCAGTTTTTTTACTAGTACCAAATTTGTTGAACAATTTGCTTTTAATTTCTCCTGGAACTTCTCCCTGATTAGTAAAGCTAATACACAATAGCTCATCATCTTCATAAATACAAACCTGTATTTCAGATTCTTTTTCAGGAGAGGCCTCAACGGCATTCCGTAGTAAATTCATCAATAGTGATAAAAAAAGGCTGTCATTTATCAAAATTTCTTTTTGCAGGAATCTGACATCCATTAAATCGGTAGCCTGTTTTTTAAAAGAAGTGGAAAGCTTCTTATAACTTCGAAGCTCAAAAAATGTTTTTTTTACTTCCTCCATTAATTGAATGACACTAACGGAATTTTTCTTTATGGACTTATGGCCATTTTCAACTTTCTCAAAAATCAAATAATCCTCAATCATTTTCAATAACTTTTTTCCATTGTTATTAATTAGGATTAAGAAATCACGATTTTCTTCTGGGGAGACTTCTTCTCCCAGAAGATAATCCGAAAGCCCGATGGAATTAGCAATCGGTCCACGCAAATCATGGAGCAACATATGCATCCAATTTTTAATACTTTGTTCATCTTTCATGACATCTATATTTAGTTAACATTATTTAATTTTCAAAGAAAAAAGTATTATATCATTAAATTATAATTTTGTCAATCAATTGACCGCCAGGTTTATCTATGATGTAATATTTAAAAGCTAAAATTAGCTAAACTCGACCCGCCGAGTAACGCGGTGTATATTCTTTAAAATTTTTAAACTATAGGAGATTAAAATCATGGAAAGAAATCCATCTCATGTTGCGGCTGATAATTTAGCTGCTTTGCGAAACAACCCTTATCCAGGGAGAGGAATTATTGTCGGGCTAGATGAAACCGGGCAATATATAATCCAGGCCTATTGGATTATGGGACGCAGTGAAAATTCTCGCAATCGGTTCTTTATTACTGATGAAGATTATGGTCGAGTTAAAACTGCCATTATTGATTTAACAAAAGTAAAAGATACGTCCTTAATTGTTTACACGGCCATGGCCGAAGCACATTTAAAGTACGTAGTAAGTAATGGGCATCAAACTTTACCAGTTTTAAACGGTAAACCGGGCTCAGACTTAAATAAACTACTACTTCCTTGGAGCTATGAACCCGACAACCCAAACTTTACCCCTCGAATTACCGCGATGATTGATTTACATTGCGAGGATGATGTAATCGCTGAATTTGGCATATTATCTAAATCGTCTCTCAGTGAAAAATGCGAAAGATCGATTTATAATATGCCACTCAAACAACCAGGACTTGGTTACTGCGTAACCACCTATTCAGGGGACGGTGACCCATTGCCCCCATTTGAAGATGCACCTTACTTAATGCCTTTGTATGGCAACATATCAGATATTACAAAAATACTCTGGCATGCTTTAAACGAAGATAACAAAATTTCCCTGGCCGTAAAATTTATTGATACCAAAACTGGCACAAGCCATATACAAATTACCAATAAATATTCTCAGGAAACAACCGAGGCGTAAAACATCTCCCATAAAAAATAAAAGTCCTATCAGAAAAATTTTCTAATAGGACTTTTAATTTGTAAAATTTAGTAAATATAGGTTTTACTCGGCTTAGTATCTAATATTTTTTTGATTGGCCAACCAGGAATAGCAAATCCATAAGACACAACCAGCGTATTTGGCTTCAAATTCGTTTTTAATTTATCGCCAATTTTTTGCATAACAGATGCTGTCAAAAAAATAAATATCGCATCAGCATTACTTAAATCTTGTTTAAAAAAATCTTTATTTTTAATTACCACTCGGCTACTTTTAAAAAATTTATTAATTATTGCTTTTAAATAAGGGTATAAAGCTAATTCATAGCCTACGGCTTCTAGTTTTTTTTGTTCAGCTAAAAATAAAAATCTACCATCACCACAGCCCAAATCATAAAT
>CAIOGK010000014.1 GCA_903857815.1 Candidatus Falkowiibacteriota bacterium | reverse complement strand
TTATAAACATTGAATATAATTAAAGGAACTTTTTTAGAAAACTATTTAAGCTTTCTGAACGAGCCCCATGCAAAAAATTATGCCAAAAATGACAAAGTCTCAAATGATCACCGCTCTTTCTGAGAGCACTGAATTGAGCAAGAAGCAGGTTAGTGGTTTCATCGATGGTTTATCAGAACTTGTTTACAAAGAAGTAAAGAAGAATGGTGAATGTATCGTTCCTGGTTTTGGTAAATTAGTTAAGGTAAAAAGAAAAGCTAGAGAAGGTCGCAATCCAGCAACTGGCGCAACTATTAAAATCCCAGCAAAAACAGTTGTTAAATTCCGTCTTTCAAAGGCAGTTAAAGATACTGTTCTTTAGTCAAATTGGTTAACCACCGATATTGTAGTAGTAAGTTAGTTTCTCAAATACGAAAACCATCTCGTCGGAATCCGAGGTGGTTTTTATTTTAGTAAAATGTAAGTCAATGGAAATTCACCAACTGGCAAATAATTAGAAAAACAAAAAACCTCTCCTTTCGGAGAGATTTTTTTATTTGTTTCGAAATGGTTCCGATACCGGATTTGACACCTGTAAAAATATTATAGCAAACCGATTTATGACAGTCAATAATTAAATAACCGCTTCCGGATGTGGACCCGCGGGGAATCGAACCCCGGAAACCAGGTGTCAAATCCAGTTCCGGAGGCCACTCCCGGGCCCACATCGCTTTCAATTATAACAAAGGGGAAATAAACTAAATCTAAACTGCCTCAAATAAAAAACGCCTCAAATTAAATTGAGACGCTTTTTAATATAATCGACTTTAGTTTATTTAAACGCTTTCCACTCGTTTACATATTGACCTAAACCGAAGTCTTGTAATTTATTATTTAACTTTTTATTACGATGTAAAAAAATAATTAAAGAGCCGAGTTCTATTTGATAACGGTTCTTTACAATTCTAAAAACTAAACTCGCCTTATCATCCTTAAGTGCGCGACGAATTGTTTTCCCCTGTACTCCACCTAAATCAGCCGCTTCGGATACTGAGACCCAAATCGGATGAGAAACTTCTTCAATAATTAAAGTTTTCTTTTCCATCTTTTGATAATTTTAGTCTACAATATTGTAGACTAAAGTGCTAAAATGTTAAGGCTAAAATTAAAGGGTCTTAAAAAAAGTGAAAGGGAATTTAGGCTTTAAGTCCATAATCTCTTAGACTTAAGTCTATAAATCTTAATTTATATTATAACAAATGTCAAGGGCGTATGAAGGCGGCGCAGGCAGTTGTCCGCTTTTGGAAAAGTCCCGGGAAGACATACTCTTTTGGAGATTTTTAAAAATCGGACAACTGAATAAGTCACATATTTTAGGCCTATAAACAGTTGCCTTAAAAATAAACTCATGCTAAAATAGCGACAGATTAAAAATAGTTTTAGAGGACGGGTTTTAGCATTTCCCGTTATTTTTTGTTAATAGGAAATCAATAATTTAATGTCTGCAAATATAATAAAAAAATTTAAGAATAAACAAACTTTAAGCCGCTTAAAAAGCCGCGATAAAGAAGTTTTTACTGAAATCTACGATGAGAATGTCGCAGATATTCATCGCTTCGTTTACTTTAAAATCGGAAGCAAAGAAGAAGCTAATGATTTAACCTCAATTATTTTTCTAAAGACCTGGAATCATATTCAAAATAATACTCTAGAAGACGCTAAAACTTTGCGCGCTCTATTATATAAGGTCGCCAGAAATGCGATTATTGATTATTATCGCGAACAGGGAAGCCGTAAATCAATATCTATAGATGATGAAGAAAACCCGATTGAAATTGCCTCTGATTCCGATATAAGCATCGAACACCAGGAACGTTTAGACCAAGAAAAGAACCTAGAACTTATTAGAAGCAAGCTACCGCTCCTTAAAGAAGAATACCGTGAAGTGATAATTATGCGCTTTATCAATGATTTAACCCTTGAAGAAATAGCTGATATTACTCAGAAAAGTCGCGGTAATATTAGGGTTTTAACGCATCGCGCTTTAAAGGCTCTAAAAGAACTAATAGAAGTCGACGAAACCAAAGAAGCTCAACTGTAACGTTTTACTCCTTATTCCGTATACTAAAGCATATGCAACAAAAAGATTTAATCTCAAAACTAAACAACTTAAAAAACATCAAACCCGATAGTGCTTGGATGGAAAGCAATCGGGAGCTTTTTTTAGCTCAAATTTCGAACTCGGGAGCTAATAAGCTATCTACCTGGAAGGTGTTTCTAATCAACTTCCAAAGTGCCTCAAAAGCAATTTCTCAACCGGCCTTCGCGCTTGGTGCTTTTATGTTGCTCTTAGTTGCGAGTAGTATCTTTGGTCATAAACTTTTTTCTCAAGCTAAACCTAACGACTCTTTATATATCGCCCGTATCATTTCTGAGAAAGCAAAACTTAATACCGTTTTTGATTCTCAAGAAAGAGATAGGATGACAGTTAAATTTGCCGCTAACCATGCTAAGGATATTACGACTGTATTATCTGACCCAAACTTCAATAACGAAGCTAATCAGGACCAGGTCGCTATCTTAAATGATAACTTCAATAAAGAGATGGATACTGTTAAAAATAAGATGGTAAGTTTCGCCGCTGCAAAAGCTAGTCATAAATCCGAAACTGAAAAACAAGAAGAATTAAAGCTTTCTGATGAAGCCGTTTCTATTGCCGCTGATAATAAAACTGATAAGGGAATTCAAATTAGTAAAAATAACGATGAGCCAATAGTCCCAGTTCTAAGTGCAACTGCGACTCTAAAAACTAACACGACTACCGAGCAAGCTAGCTCAACTCCAGTTGCTGAAGAGAACATTGTTGATGAGACTAAAGAATTATTTGATAAGAAAGAATATAACAATGTTACTGAGAAGTTAAACGAGGTTATTAATAATATAAAATAAGACGCAATTAAAACTAAGCGCGCGCTTATTAGTTTATCTCCCTTTTTGGTTGATCCTGACCGGAGGAACTTTCATCCTATCACGGACATCCGGGTGAGATAAATTAATAAGTTCGCGTTTCAACCCGCAAGGGAATTGAATTCGAACTGGCGGACCCAGTCAAGGTCGAACCTCGAAAGAGGAGGTCTGTCCATTACAAATTTACTTATGTTTAATTCAGCTTAAAAATCAGATCCCTTATATTCTTATAAGGTAAATCGGTTAAGCTTTTCTCCAGCCTGTGGCAACACGCGCTAGGCTGGCAGAACTTTATTCGTAGAGATCGGCCGGTCTTCGCCTTAAGCCTGAACGGGTTGGCGGAGCGG
>CAIOGK010000013.1 GCA_903857815.1 Candidatus Falkowiibacteriota bacterium | reverse complement strand
AGTTTTTGATGCTTTTTCAAATATTATGAGTTTATTTTCTTTTGATAGCAATAATCTTTTTCTTGGGATAGATATAGGCGACTCTTCCTTGAAGATGGTTGAGCTTAAGAAAAAAGGCCGTAAGATTCAACTTTCTAACTACGCTTTTAGTGAAAATGTTAGTGAAATTAATTTTAATAAAGTTGAGGATGTAACCTATTTAGCTCAGG
The DNA here is from genome assembly GCA_903857815.1 of Candidatus Falkowiibacteriota bacterium. GTDB lineage: Bacteria > Patescibacteriota > Patescibacteriia > Patescibacteriales > UBA12465 > UBA12465. The sequence goes on along the minus strand of CAIOGK010000013.1, from coordinate 11,422 downwards.
CTATCGCTAAAGTGATTAAAGAAGCGGGTCTAAAAGCTAAACGCGCAACTGTTTCTTTGCCGACCTTTGCAGTTTTTTCTTCCATTATAAATATTGCTAATGTTGATAAAAAAAATTTAGCCAGCTCAGTTAATGAAGAGGCTAAGAAAGTTATTCCTCTTCCGTTAGAAGAAATGATTCTTGATTGGAAAGTTATTCCCGATAAAAATGGAAAAATTCCGGTTTCCGGTAATATGCAAGTTTTTTTAACCGGTTCTCCAAAAAAACTAGTTCGTAAATATATTGATATTTTTAAACAAGCGGGAGTAATTTTAGCTAGCTTGGAAACAGAAACCTTTTCTTTGGTTCGTTCTTTGGTCGGTGATGATAAGGCGGCAATGATGATTGTTGAAATCGGAGCTAATAGTACGGATTTATCGATTGTTAAAGAAAGCATCCCGGTTTTAAATCGCAGTCTAACAGTTTGCGCTTCCACAGTTACCAAAGTTTTAACGGAAAAGCTGGGGATGACTTATGCTCAAGCTGAACAATTTAAATTAGATTTAAGCATTTCTTTAAATGCCGATGGTAATCAGGAAGATTTACCACAACTAATAACTAAAACTTTAGAGCCGATTGTTACCGAAATGCAGTATTTGATGGATTTCTATCATTCACAAAATAACGAGAATTTAGAAAAAATAATTTTATCTGGCGGCGGTTCTTTATTTTTAAATTTAGCTGATTATTTTTCTAAACGTTTAAATGTTAAAGTAATAATTGGTAATCCTTGGAACAGAATTGAATATCCTCAAGAAATTAGACCAGTGTTAGAAGAGGTTGGGCCTAAGTTAGCGGTTGCTATTGGTCTAGCTATGCGAGAAATTGAATAAAATTATCGCGTTAAAATAATTTATGTTTTTTTTAGGTAAGAAAAAAATTAAAACGGAAGAGAAGCTCGATCGGATTTTAAAAAATCCTAAAATATTGGAAGTTAATCTTATTAAGGATGAAATTGTTCTTGATTTTGAATGGAAAAGACATATCAAAGGACTTATTATTGCTTTGGTTGTTACCGTTTTAATTATTTTTGAACTTTATGCCGGGCTTGATTGGTGGCAAAAGGATGAAGAAGCTAGATTGGAAAAATTAAAAGCAGAAATTAGTATTCAAACTAAAGAAGTTAACGATTTTCGTCAGTCGGCCGACGCGGCTTTGTCGTATAAAGATAAAACAATTGAGGTTGGAAAACTTTTAAATAGCCATGTTTATTGGACTAATTTTTTTAGCTGGTTAGAGAGAAATACTTTAAGCACGGTTACTTATGGCGGTTTTTCAGGACAACTTAATGGAAAATATTCATTAGCGGGGACAGCGGGTTCTTTTGCGGATGTTGCTTGGCAAGTTAAAACTTTATTAGATGACCCACTAACTATAAGGGCAACCGTTGATTCGGTAAATGCTAGTGGCAATAAAACTAAGAAAGATTTAGCGGCTGAATCAGCCTTGGTTGAAGCGGCAAAAAAAGAAGCGGCTCTTCAGGCAGCGAAGGGAATAGATGCTCCGCCAGTTGCTGCTAGTGAAGTTATCGCTCCAGCGGTTTATACTCCGGGAGTCGGGTTTACGCTTTTATTAGAAGTTAATCCTGAAATTTTTAAGAAATAAATAAAATGGTTAAAAATAATCAACAAAATAAATATCCGATTAGTTTATTTCTTAATGAATATTTTAATGTTTTAGTAATCGGATTTATTATTATAATTTTTGCACTCGCTTATTTTTTGCTGATTGGCCCTAAATTTAAATCTACTACTACTGTGATTAAGGAAAATATTGAAACGCAAAAAAAACTGTATGCCGAGCAAGAAAAAAAACTTAAAGATTTGAAAACTATTAAAAGTATTTATGAGAAAATAAGCCCGGCCGATTTAAATAAATTTAACGGTGTTTTACCAGACTACTATATTAAAGAGCAATTGTTTGGTGAATTAGAAGAAATTATTGTTGATAGCGGTTTTTTGATTGGCTCAGTCTCTATTACGAGCGATGAAGTTATTGAAGAAGGAGGTGAGGCGGCCCCAACTATCGGCTCGAATGCTGGAGGAATTGCTGGCGAAAGAGTTGGTAAAATAACGGTTTCCGTTACTATTGCTGCGATTGATTACTCGGGTTTTAAAAATATGTTAAAAACTTTTGAAGCTAATTCTCGTTTATTTGATATTGAGAACGTTAGTTTCTCGGAAGCAGGGAACTCTGCTCAACTCGAGCTGGTTACTTATTATTACAAACCCTTGAAATAATATGAGAAATAAATACGCATTATTGTTATATATTTTCATCTTTATTTTAGTCTTGGCCGGACTCGGTCTTATGTTTATGAGACAGGTGTTTGTTGATAATTTGCGTAACACAACAGGAATTTCAGCGGTTGATGTTACAGTTAGAAGATCTCTACCCGATAATGAATTGATTGATACGGAGATACTGGAAGGCGAACGTTTATCGAATCTAACTAATAATGTTAAAGTTTTTGTTTTTGAAGAAATTTGTGGTGAAAGCATTAATACACCCAAGCAATGTTCTAAGGGTAACGGCAATCCTTTTCTTAGAAAGTAGTTATTATAATATAAAACATGCAAGTAAATAATGACTTGAGGCTTCTGAGCTTGTTGGAATCAAAAAAAATCATCAGCTTAGAAAAATCGTTAGAAATAAAAAATACAGTTATAGATAAGGATGGAAACCTATCTGTTTTTTTAATTGCCCAAAAAATAGTTGATGAGGAAAAGCTTACCGAATTAAAAGCGGAAGTATTTGGTTTGAGTTACTATAATTTAGCTGATAATGAGGTTCCAGAAGCAGTTCTCAACTTTTTACCAGAGGAAATTTCTCGAACTTATAAAATAATTTGTTTTGGTAAAGAAAATAAAAATATTAAAATTGGTTTAGTAGAGTCTAATTTAAAAGCGATTGAAGCGGTTAATTTTTTGGCGGCTGATGAAAAATTAAAAGTCGAATATTACTTAATCTCTAATTCCAGTTTTCAAAAGGCTTTTAAACAATATCAAAAACTAGAAGAAGAAATTTCTAGTGCTTTAGAGGTTAAAGCTAAAGAAGAGGGCGAAGAACTAATTACGGTTAGCAACGAATCAAATGATTTAAATACCGACGATATTAATAGCGCTCCGGTTTCTCGTATTGTTTCTGTTGTTATTCGTCATGCGGTTGAGGCGCGCGCTTCCGATATTCATATTGAACCCTTCGCGAAAGAGAGTCGTGTTCGTTACCGTATTGATGGTATTTTACATACCTCGCTCACCCTGCCCAAGAGTATCCATAACGCCGTTATTGCACGTATTAAAGTTTTAGCAAAATTAAAACTTGATGAAACTCGCGTTCCTCAGGACGGTCGTATTCGTTTAATTATTAATAATCGAGAAATTGATTTTCGTGTTTCCACTTTACCGTTAGCTAATAATGAAAAAGTAGTTATGAGAATTTTAGATACAGTTAGTGGCGTGCAAACCCTTGAAAGCCTAGGTTTTAATCAGATTGTTTTGCGTCGTATGCACGAGGGAATTAAAAAAACTAGTGGTATTGTTTTGGTTACTGGTCCGACCGGAAGTGGTAAAACGACAACTTTGTATTCTATTTTAAACATTCTCAACCAAGAGGGAGTAAATATTTCCACTCTTGAAGATCCTATCGAATATGAAATTAAGGGGATTAATCAATCCCAAGTTCGTCCGCGTATTGGTTTTTCTTTTGCGAATGGACTACGTTCTCTTTTACGCCAGGACCCGAATATTATTATGGTTGGAGAAATTCGTGATGAAGAAACAGCAGAATTATCAATTCATGCTTCTTTGACTGGGCATTTGGTATTATCTACTTTGCATACCAACGATGCTATTGGAGCCGTTTTCCGTTTATTGGATATGAAAATTGAAAGGTTTTTACTTTCTTCAACTTTAAAAACCGTTGTTGCTCAACGTTTAGCTCGTCGTTTATGCGAACATTGTAAAAAAGAAACCAACCTATCTCCGGATGCTAAACAAAATATGGTTACTGAATTAAAAAGTTTATCGGAAGCGGTTATTAAAATGGAGTTACCAGAGTTTACTAATTTTGATGAATTATTTGTTAAATATAAACTTTTTCAAGCAGTCGGTTGTCAGCGTTGTGAAAACACTGGTTATTCTAGTCGTGTTTCTATCGCGGAAGCTATTGAAATTAATGATGAATTAAAAGAAATGATAAATAATGGTGATAAAAATTTAAATTTGGAAGCGGTTAAAAAAACTGAAGATTTTATTTCTATCGAGCAGGATGGTATTATTAAAGTACTCAAAGGAGTAACTACTATGGAGGAAGTTTTAAGAGTTATTGAAAGTTAATATAATTAGGCGCAATAAAATTTATATAAAATATGGCAATTTATCGATATAAAGCTGAAGATAAAAATGGCCGCGTAAAAAGTGGTCAGATTGTTGGGTTAAGTGAACCGGACGCTATCTTAAGATTGCGTAAAAAAGAATTAAACTCTCTTTCTTTAGTAAATGTTTCCAATAATCTCGAAACTCGATTTTTAATGATGATTTCGCCGATTAAGATTAAACAGTTAGCGGTTTTTTCGCGTCAGTTTTCGGTTATGATTAGTGCTAACGTAACCGTAGTAGAAGCGTTAATGATTTTAGTTGAACAGACTGATAATATTTCTTTGAAAAATATGATTGCCGATATCGCTTTTGAGGTTGATAGCGGTTCATTTTTATCTGAAGCTTTCGGCAAGCGTCCTAAAATATTTTCTACTTTTTTTATAAATATTATTAGGAGCGGCGAAACCTCTGGTAAGTTGGATGAGGTTTTAAATTATTTAGCCGATGAAATGGAACAAAATTATGATATGGTTTCTAAAATTAGAGGCGCGATGATTTATCCAATCTTTGTTACCGCGGGGTTAATAGGGGTAGGTATAGTTTTAATGATTTTTGTTATTCCAAATTTAACGGCAATTTTAACGGAAACTAATGCCGTTCTTCCTTTTTCAACACGAGTAGTTATTGGGGCATCTAATTTTTTAAAAAATTATCTCTGGTTGGCCGCAATAATTTTAATTGTTTTAGTTTTTGTTTCTCGACTTTATTTAAAAACATACGCTGGAAAACGTCAGTTCGATATTATTAAATTACGAATGCCAATTTTTGGTAGGTTGTTTAAATATATTTATTTAATGAGATTTACTCGTTCCTTGTCTACTCTTTTAAAGGGAGGGGTTACAATTACTAAAGGTTTAGAAATTACCGCTGATATTATTGGTAATGTTATTTATCGTGAGTTAATCTTAGATACTTTGGAATCCATTAATGATGGTAATCCGGTTTCGATGGTTATGGAAAGTAGCCCGTATGTTCCTAAGATGGTCCCGCAAATGATTGCAGTTGGAGAAAAAACTGGAAAACTAGATTCAGTGCTTGATAGGGTCACTACTTTTTATTCTCGTGATGCGGCAAATATGCTTGATAACTTGAGTAAATTGATGGAACCAGTTATAATGGTAGTAATGGGTGTTGGTGTTGGTATTATGGTTGCGGCGGTTATTATGCCGATGTATAATATGGCTAGTCAGTTCTAACGTTTTTATATATTTAAGTTGAGATATCATTAAAAAAAAATTTTATGAAACAAGGTAAAAAAGGTTTCACGCTCATCGAGTTGTTAGTAGTAATTGCGATTATCGGATTATTATCAACTCTATCGATTTTAGCGCTTAACCAAGCTAGAGCGAGAGCGAGAGATGCAAAACGTATCTCTGATGTAAGACAAATTCAAACTGCGCTGGAACTTTATTATAATGATAGTAATAATTATCCTACTACCGCTTCCGTTACCGCTGGCGCGGCGATTTCTAATGGAACAAATATTTATTTAGCTGCTGTTCCAATTCCACCGCTTCCAACTGATGGTAGCAATTGTACTGCTTACACTACAGCCTATACTTATGTCAGATACGGCGCAGCGGGAACAACTGCGAGTTATACTATTCAGTATTGTTTAGGCGCAACCGTTAATAATATTACTGGTAACGCTGCTCAAACTGCTACTCCAGCCGGTATCAGACTTCCATAATATCTTTTAAATCGGTATTTATAAAAGAGACTAGCAAAACTGGTCTCTTTTTGTTTTTGTGCTATAATTTTGGCATGGAAATAATTGAATTAAAAGATAGAAATATTTGGCATAATTTTATTGCTACTAACCCGGGGGAGTCAGGGGCGGAATTTTTGAATAGTCCGGAGTGGTTTGATATTTTAAAAACGGAAAATAAAATAGTTAGATGTTTAGCGGTAGTTGATAAAAATAAAAATATTTTAGGTTTAGCTTTTTTAATAAAGAAACTCTTGGGGCATAAATTTTTCTATTGGTATATATCGCGTGGGCCAATTTTTAAACTTGGGTTATCTCCCTTAGAAGCGAAAGAAGTGCTTAGTTTATTAATTAGTGGAATAAAAAAAATATCTTCTGAGGCGATTTTTTTAAAAATTGAACCAGCGCAAAATATGGATGGTTTTTGGAATCAGAACAATTCTAATAATGAAATAAAATTTAAATCAGCGCCCGCTATTCAGCCAAAGAAAACTTTAATTTTAGATTTGAGAAAAGAAGACACCTCTCTATTAAAAGAAATGCATCAAAAGACGCGTTATAATATTAATTTAGCGATTAAAAAAGAAGTTGAAATTATTGAAGGCAGTATCGATGACTTTTCTGAGTTTTGGCGGTTAATGGAATTAACCGGGACTCGCGATGGTTTTAGAATACATGATAAAAATCATTATCAAAATTTAGTTCGTCAAAATGAGTCTGAAATCTCGGAAAATAAAAAATTTATAAAATTATTTTTTGCGCAGTATCAAGGGCGAAAAATTGCGACTGCTTTAGTTTGTTATTTTGGTGATAAAGCGACCTATCTTCATGGAGCAAGCGATAATGAATTTAGAAATATAATGGCGCCTTATTTATTGCAATGGGAAATAATAAAACGCGCTCGAGCAGAAGGAATTAAAATTTATGATTTTTACGGAATTGATGAACAAAAATGGCCCGGAGTAACACGATTTAAGCTAGGATTTGGAGGAGAAGAACGAAATTATCCTGGAGTTTTTGATATCGTTTTTCAGCCGTTAATTTATAGTTTATACAATTTAACTAAAAAAATAAGAAAAATTTTTTAATAAAATATGCTCGAAATAACTAATACGACTAAGCAAAAAATTAATCAAAAAAAAGCGATTGCCGTTGCCGAGGGACTATTAACTTTTTATAAAAAAAATAATCAAGAAGTTTCCTTGGTTATTATTGGTGATAAAAAAATGCAGAGTTTAAATTGTGCTTTTAGAAGAATAGATAAAACAACCGATGTTTTATCTTTCTCGGGACAGCCCTCCTCACCTTTATTGTTAGGTGAAATATTTATTAATATTCAAGAAGCGGGTCGTACTAAAAAATATCAGGAAATGTTTAATGCTAAAAAATCTCGTGATTATATCTTTTATTTTTTATTGGTTCATGGACTGTTGCATCTTTTAGGTTATGATGATAAAACAGAAAAAACACGAGCGGCGATGATAACTTTAGGCGAGACATTTTTAAACGGATTTTTTAAGAAAAAAGTGGTATAATTTATATATGGTATGTTTTTGTAGCCATTTGGTAGTTAGATATGATTAATTTTCACAAAAAATTAAATTTTTTGATTACCGGAATTTTTGTTGTTTCCGGTTTTTTGCTATTTATCGCTCAGGCTGATGCCGCTACTTCAACGGTTCGCGGTAAGGCCTATTGGGGAGATTACGGTTATATTTATTTTAATTGTGAAGATGATGTAATTGGGAATACTTTTGATGAAGTTGGAAATTTATCAGGGAAAGATAGATATATTGCGCCGCCAGCTGATGCCGCTTTTCATTTTTATGCACCGCCTTGCGAGGCTTTCGACCACGGTGTTTATATTGATAGCGTTAGTAGTTTGTCGGGAAGCGCCTGGAATCCTTCAGTTGGGTTTATTGATTTTTTTTATGATGGCGTAAATGATCCGCCCGGAGGATTTAGTTTAAACGCTGAATGTGATTTAACTTGTAATAAGTCAACTAACTGTATTGCTTGTTATTCTGAGGATGATCAAAAATTATATGGTTGGGGACATATTTCAGCTACTAATGAATGGATAAAACTTGATTCAACTTCTACTCTACCAGCTAGAATTCAATGGGGAATTAGTAACCCAATTTGGCCAGGCCACAATATTGAAGCGGGTGATTTTTTAGGAACCGCTAAGATGTATAATTCATCCGATAGGGGGGATATTAGTTTTAATTGTGAAAGCGAAAATTATCCCGGAGCCGGAACTTGCGCAACTAGGCCCTATCGAGTTTATATTAAAAATTTACGTTTAGGAAACTTATCAGCACCGAATTGGTCTTATGCTAGCGCCTGTAGTGGCAGTGCTTTAAATGCGATTTTGAGGTGGAGTAAATTTAGTGGTATCCAAACGGCCTATGAAGTTTTAGTTAGAGAGGATAACAATATTAGCACCTCAACCGGGTTTACCTGTTGGTCTGGTAAAGTGAGCGATTCGGGGGCGACGCAATATATAGTTTCTAATTCTAATTCTGATTGTGGTGGGCGTTTTAAATATGGTACCAATTATTATTGGTGGGTACGTGCTTACGATGAAGAAGATAAACCAACCGATTGGTATCAATATAATACCAATAGCAACGCTAACAGCACTGGTGGCGATCCTGATGTTAACCCTTTAACTTTTACAACTTATAAACATGAATTTCCTAATCCCTTTTTTACTTGGAGCCCATTAGAAATTACGGTTGCAACGACAACGGAATTTACGAGTGCTGGTTCTGAATTTTATGATGCTAGTCAAACGGCTCAAAGTTGTGCGCCCGGACTTTGTTCTTATGAGTGGTCGGCGGTAGGAACTGATATTTTAATTTTAGCGACAACTAGTGCAACAACTTCAATTGAATTTTGGGTTTTAGATAATAATACAACAGTTTCTTTAAGGGTACAAGATAGTGATAATTATTCTTGCAGTATTTCTTCAAGCGCCCTAACTATTAATTTCGGTCTACCGCTCTGGCATGAAGTTAAGGCGGAATAATTATTATCAATCGTAAAAAGTAAATTATGAAATTGAAAGCTAAAAATAAATATTTTATATCGGGGATGACTTTAATCGAGTTAATAGTTAGTATGGGGATTATTGTTTTTATTACCGCTATTTTTGTAGCTAATTATCGCTCGGCTAATAAGAGAACTGATTTAATTATGGCTTCCCAGTCTTTAGTTTCTGATTTTCATCGAGCGCAAAACAATGCTTTAGGTTTATTAAAATATGGCGATGAGGTTCCGGCTGGAGGCTGGGGAGTAAGTTTTAATTTGAATAATAAAACACAATATGTTGTTTTTGCCGACTTACAACCACCCGGCGCTTCGGGTTATATGGAATATGGTCCTGGTGAAGGAGATATTCCTCAAGGAGCAAGAATAGTTCAATTACCGCCAGTAACAGAAATTTCCGCCTTAAGATTAAATGGAACTTTACGCTCATCAGCGAGTGTTACTTTTTTACCACCAGATCCGAGAACAAATATTTATAGTAACGGCGCGACTTCAACGGCTTTAGAAATAGATTTGCAAGAAGTAGGAACGGGATTAACTAAAACAATAAAAGTTAATTTTTTAGGTTTAGCGGAAGTTCTAAATAACTAATATGATTGGTAAAAAAACACATAATAAATCGGGGTTTACTTTAGTAGAAATTATTGCGGTTTTGTTTGTTATTTCTTTGGGGCTCATTGGTGTTTTATCTTTAATTATTCAAAATATTCAAGGGCAAAATATAAATAAAAACAGCATTGTTGCCTATCAATTAGCTCAAGAGGGAATCGAGATGATACGTAAAGTTAGAGATACAAATTGGAATGATTCGCTGGAGTTTAATCATAGTTTAGCAGCCGGGGTTTATTATATGAGCTATTCAGATTCCGTTCCTTTGTTTTTAGCGAATCCTTCGAATGGGGATTTGTATAAAGATAATAACGATTTTTATGTTCACGGCGGTGGCGTTGTTAAAACTAATTTTCGAAGAACTATTGAAATAACTGATACTAGCCCGCATTCAATTATTGTCCATTCCCGAGTTAGCTGGATTGAACATACGCGTACTTATAACTACGATTTAGATGCCGCTTTATTCGACTGGTATAAACCAACAAACCCATAATATTTAATTATTGTGAAAAATAAAAAACAAAAAAATAAAAATTTCTTTAATCGTTCCGGCTTTTCTTTAGTAGAAGTTATGGTTTCGGTTTCTTTGTTTGTTGTAATTATTATGTCAGCGACAGAGATTTTCCGGATGGTTATTAATGGCCAACATATTGCTATCTCTAGTCAAAATGTACAAGAAAGTTTGAAATATTTTTTTGAAGTAACCGGCAAGGAAATAAGAATGGCAGTAAAAAATGATGGTCGTTGTCCCGGCGTATACGGAGAGATTTTTAATAAGAGTGTTAATTCATACGGGGATACTTTATCATTCCAGAATTATTATGGTGAGTGTGTTACTTATCAACTAGTTTTAGACCCAAGCAATGATTCTCGCCGTTTTCAAATTATTAGAGACTCAAACTCTGGTTTTGTTTCTCCGCAAAAAGTAACCATGAGTAATCTTAAGTTTGTACTTAATTCTACCGGTCAACCAATGGTAACTATTAGAGTTCAGGCTCGAGCTTCTGATGAAAATCGTTTTCAATCAAATTTAGAAATTCAAACCAGCATTACCTCAAGATATTATAAATAATTATGTTGTTAAAACCCGCAATTAAAATAAGACAATCTGGGAGCGCCATGATTTTAACTATGTTTATTTTGGCTGGCATGTTAATAGTCGCTATTAGCGGTTCTTATTTAGTAATGATTGGCATTAAGGCCGGTGGGATTCAGGCCCAATCTACTAAAGCTTATTTTGCGGCGGAATCGGGAGTTGAAGATATTTTATGGCAGATTAGAAGCTCTAATTTATTACATGGTCGTAAAGGGCGGCCACAGAGTTTGATTAATGGTGCGCTTACACCTGAGGATACTTATGAAGTCTTTTTCTTCACCGATGATAAATACATTTATACCTCTATTGGCGACTCTCGAAACACAAAAAGAAGTGTTGAAGTTAGCTGGTAAAGATTGCAGAATAAATAGCCATTTTTTTCTTGGCAGTAAATTAAAAAAATGATATAATTAAGGCAACAGAAAAGAGGAGCTAGAGGGTATAAAAAAAGTTTTTGACTAAGCATTCATGCCCCTAATTTCAGGGAAAAATAAGTTTTTTATTACAGCCGCTATTTTAGTAGTCGGGTCTTTT
>CAIOGK010000012.1 GCA_903857815.1 Candidatus Falkowiibacteriota bacterium | reverse complement strand
TAATTAATTATAATTTTATGAAGAAAATATTTTTTCTTTTACTACTTGGAGCGTTAGCAATTACCCTTAGCGCTTGCACTAAAGATTTAGAAAGCTCTAAAGTAAATAATGGTGCTCCACAACAAAATGCCGAACAGCAAAATACAGAACAACAAGCCCCGGTTTCACAGACTCCGGTAGTCGAAACACCGGCCACTGAAACCCCAGCGGCTCAAACTCCAAGTGCAATTACTGTTGCCGAAGTTGCCCTACATGCAACCCCAGCTGATTGTTGGTTAGCTATTGATGGACGAGTTTTTAATATTAACGAATATATTAAACTAGGTATCCATCCCGGAGGTGATAAAATTTTAAACGGTTGTGGAAAAGATGCGAGCGTTATGTTTGCTAATGTCGATAAACACGATCCCAAGGGTCGCGAAACTTTAGAAAAATACGTAATTGGTAATTTAGCTCAATAATAAAATAAATATTATTCATGTCTTCAACTTTCCAGCTAAAATCTGATTTTAAACCGGCTGGCGATCAACCGGAAGCGATAAAAAAACTGGCCGCAGGATTAGCGGCCGGTTTTGATTATCAAACTTTATTAGGAGTTACCGGAAGCGGTAAGACTTTTACAATTGCCAATATTATTTCTGAACAAGATAAACCGGTTTTAGTAATGGCGCCCAATAAAGCTCTAGCGGCCCAATTATACCGAGAATATAAAAATTTCTTTCCCAATAACGCTGTTCATTATTTTGTTTCTTATTACGACTATTATCAACCGGAAGCGTATTTACCGATTACCGATACTTATATCGATAAGGAGGCGATGATTAACCAGGAAATCGACCGCCTGCGTCATGGCGCAACTTCGGCTCTTGTTTCTCGCCGTGATGTTATTATTGTTGCCTCTGTTTCTTGTATTTATAATCTTGGCGTTCCGTCTTCTTATTTAGAAGCGCGTTTAGTTTTAGAAAAAGGGAAGACAATGGTGCGTAGCGATTTAATTAAACAACTTGTTAAAATACAATTTGAAAGAACTAGCGGTGATGTTGATAGAGGACAATTTCGCGTTCGCGGTGATGTTTTTGAAATCAGACCTAAATCAGAAAATATTATTTATCGCTTAGAATTATCTGGTCAAGAAATTTCTCATCTTTCTATTATTGATAATACAACAAAAAATATCTTGGAAGATTTAGAAGAAATTGTAATTTTCCCGCCCAAACATTTTGTTTCTAATCAACCACAAATCGATGCCGCCATAAAAAATATCCAAGGCGAACTTAAAGACCGTCTCGCTTATTTTAAAAAAGAAGGCCTGTTACTTGAAGCGGAGAGATTAGAAAGAAGAACTAAATACGATATCGAGATGTTGCGTTCCTTGGGCTATTGTCATGGTATTGAAAATTATTCCCGCCATTTAACAGGAAAGCTAGCCGGGGAAGCGCCTGACGCTCTACTTGCTTATTTCCCTTGGAAGGACGGGAAGCCTGATTTCTTAACTATTATTGATGAGTCGCATATTTCCGTTCCTCAGGTTAGGGGAATGTATAACGGCGACCAAGCGCGTAAAAAAACTTTAACTCAATATGGTTGGCGCTTACCATCCGCTCTTGATAATCGACCCTTAAAATTTAACGAATTTGAAGCCCGTATTGGCCAAGTTATTTTTACTACTGCAACTCCTGGTGATTTTGAAGTTAAACATTCTAAACAAGTCGCCGAACAAGTTATCCGCCCAACTGGTTTAGTCGACCCGGAAATTGAAATTAGACCAGTCTTTAATAAAGAAACAAATTACAGCCAAATAAATGACGTCATGGAAGAAATCCGAGAAATAGCTCGGCTCGGTGAAAGAGCAATTATTAATACCTTAACCAAAAAACAAGCGGAAGATTTAAATACTTATTTAAACAGCCAGGGCTTTAAATCAAATTATTTACATTCTGATATTAAGACTTTTGAACGCACAGAAATACTACAAGCTTTCCGAGAAGGAAAATTTGATGTTTTAATCGGCGTTAATCTTTTACGCGAAGGTTTAGATTTACCGGAAGTAACAATGGTTGCCATCTTGGATGCCGATAGAGAAGGGTTTTTAAGAAGCCAGACTTCATTAATGCAAACCATGGGTCGCGCCGCTCGAAATGTAAAAGGAAAAATTATTCTTTATGCCGATAAAAAAACCGAATCAATGCGTAAGGCGATGAATGAAGTTGAAAGAAGACGCAAAAAACAATTAGCTTATAATAAGAAAAATAATATTACTCCGCAAACAATTGTTAAAAAAATTGAAGGATTTTTAGATATTGCCGAAAAATAAAATCAGAACAATAAAGATATGACTACTAAAAATAGTGCCAATCTACCAGATGGAGAAAAATTAATCATCCGTGGCGCAAAAATGCACAACTTAAAAAATATTAGTTTAGAAATACCGCATAATAAATTAACGGTTATTTCTGGCGTTTCCGGAAGCGGTAAATCATCGCTCGCTTTTGATACCATTTTTGCCGAAGGTCAAAGACAATATGTCGAATCCCTTTCGCCTTATATGCGCCAATTCTTAGGTCAAAAGAAGCCGGCTGATGTTGAGGAAATAATCGGGCTTGCTCCAGCAATTTCCATTGACCAAAAAGCTTTATCTCATAATCCGCGTTCGACGGTTGGTACTTTAACCGATATCTATGATTATTTACGTGTTTTGTACGCTCGGGTTGGCGAAATCTTTTGTCCTTTATGCGGTCATAAAATAGAAAAACTTACCGTTGAAGAAATGGTTGATATTATTATTAACCGTGGAAAAGATATAAACGAAGAATATGTTACTCTTTTAACTCCAATTGTTCGCGATAGGAAAGGGGAATATTATCAGCTTTTATATAATTATTTAGGACTAGGGTTCTCGGAAGCAAGAATTGATGGAAAAATTCATTCTTTGCGCGAAAAAGTTAAACTCGCCCCTAAACAAAAACATGATATTGAGATTGTTATCGACAAGGCAATGCTTAGTGATAGCTCTCGCTTATTTGAGACGGTTGAAAGCGCGCTTGAACATAGCAAAGGCTTAGTAATCGCTAAATATGAAAAACAGGAATTTTTACTTTCTTCAAATTGGACCTGTCCAAATGATAATTTTTCTTTTCCCGAAGTTGAACCGCGTTTGTTTTCTTTTAATTCTCCACACGGCGCTTGCCCAGAATGTTCTGGATTAGGTAAAAAGAACTTTTTTGGAGAAGAAAAATGTGAAGTCTGTCATGGGGCACGATTAAAGCCGGAAGGGCTAGCCGTTAAGGTCGGCGGAAAAAATATTGCTCAAGTAGCAACTTTATCTTTAGATAAAACTCTAATTTTCTTTAATGGTTATTATGAAAAAATGACCAAGCGCGAATTAACTATCGCCGAAAATGTTATTATTCAAATTATTAGCCGTTTAGAATTTTTGCTTAAAGTCGGTTTAAACTATTTATCCTTATCACGTGAAGCCCATACTCTATCAGGCGGTGAAGCACAAAGAATAAGATTATACTCCCAAATCAGCTCTCATCTATCAAGAACACTTTATGTTTTAGATGAACCAACAATTGGCCTACACGAACGCGATACCGAAAAATTAATTGATACCCTAAAAAAACTAAGAGATAAACATAATACCGTTATTATTGTTGAACATGACGAACGGACAATCATGGAATCTGATTATTTAGTTGATTTAGGACCTCTAGCGGGAGTTCACGGTGGCGAAATTACTGCTTGTGGAGAAACTAAGGCGCTCCTGGCGGGGAAAAATCCAGCGGCAACTAAAAAATCTTTAACTCTTCAATATTTAAACGGCGATAAAAAAATCGAGCTACCAAAAAAGAGACGTGAACAAAATCATGGCTCCTTAAAAGTTATTGGAGCAACCGCCAATAATTTAAAAAATATTACGGTAGAAATTCCTTTAGGAAGACTGGTTGGAATTAGTGGCGTTTCTGGAAGTGG
>CAIOGK010000011.1 GCA_903857815.1 Candidatus Falkowiibacteriota bacterium | reverse complement strand
TTATCATAAACTTTAAGAAATTTATCCGATGTAAATAGGTTCTGATTTATTTTTATTTCTTTTTCTTCTATTCCCTGAATTATCTTATCAAGATGAAAATATAAATAATAATTTTCGCTGTCTTTAAAAAAGATAAATCTTTCTAATTTACCATAAGGGCAAGCTTGAACTCTATCATAAAGTTCAACGGGAGATTTTGAATCAGCTAAATATTGGACATAACTATAACGCTGAGAAAAAATAGCCGCTGGATGATTATTGTGTTGATTAAAATAGAGCAAATGATTAATCGGCAAGAAAGCGACTATTTGGGGAGTTGTCTGCAAGGTAAGTCGAGAGCTTGCTAATTCATCTTGCTTTAAATAATTAACCAAGTCAATAACAGACTTATTAGCAACTTTAGCATCAATGCGATATTCTCTAAATTTTTGATTATCAACAAAAAATCCAAAAATAGATTGCGAGGCAAAATAAACGACTCCTAAAACAGAAATTACGACAAATAAATTTCTATTTTCACCAATTTTAAAATGATAAAAACACCTTTCAAATCCATAAGCGGCGGCGATAGCTAATATCATTGGTGCTAAAACATAAAAACCGCGAAACTCTTGAAACGGTATTTTAAATATTAATAAAGATAACATCCCTAGTCCCCACCAAACAAAAGCTGTTAATAATAGAAATAATAATTGTTTAACAAAAGCACGATTACGATAATAAATTATTGTTGATAAACCAAACAACAAAATCAAACTATTAAAACCATCAAATTTAAACATTGGTAACCAAAGGTCTAAACCGCTGGGCGTAAAAAAAGCGGTCTGCCAACTCTCCATACCATTTTTTAGATAACTAACAATCATTGGAGCTAAAAATGGCAAAGCAATTAACAGGGCGACCAACATTACTTTAAAAAGAATAAAAAAATACTTTACAATATGTTCCCGATTATCTTTAAACCCTAATAACAAAAATGCTATGGCCGCAAACACAAGCCATAGATAATAAATCATGAATATTACTCCCGCAATTAATCCATACAATATCACTTTTTTACTACTTAACTTTCCGGAAACTATCTGTGCATAAAGACTGATATACCAAAATGCGGTAGCCGCGGCGGCAATCACCTCGTATGGTTTCCCGAAAAGAATATCTTTATCTAAAACAGTAATAATTAATAAAGGAACTAAAAACATAAAAATCGCTCCCGGCATTTTTTCTCCAAAAACGCTTAGTAATTTTTCGCGAATAATATATTTTTGAAAGTAATATAAGGCAACCGGAAAAAATAAAAAGAAACAAAAAGCGGCTATCTTAAAAATTATTATTCCATTTAAATTAAATAGTCGTCCGATAAAACTAAATAACCAAAAAAAAGCCGGCGGATAAAATGCCGGTAAGTTATGATAAGCAAAATCTGCACCGAAACCAACATGAGCAAAAGTATTGTACATAGCGGTGATTGTTATTTCGTCACCCTGTAATCCCCAAAACGGTAACTGTAAATTATTCATCAATAAAAAATAAGCTGAAGCAGATATGATGCCGACTAAACTTAAAAAATAAACCGGATTTTTTTTCCGGTAAATTAAGTAAAAAGCGATTACTACAAATAAAAGTAATAATAGTTTAATGCCAATAAAAACTTGTATATCTAAAAAATCCATATTAAAGCTCTTTATAAACCCAGTACTTATAGGCGGCAAAATTAAACATAAAAAGTAAGCCGATAGAAAACACTCTTACAATCGTATAATTAATATCTAACATGCCATAAAACAAATACATCAACAAGATGGAAGTAAAATAATTAAAAGCGACTAAAATAATATAACGCCCAAATTGCTGTATTGGTTTTTGCTTGGTTGAAAATGACCAATATTTATTTAATAAGAAACTATAAGCGATAATAAATATTTGATTAATAGCAACTGCCAGAACGGGATACAAATGAGCTTTTTCGGTAAGAATAATTAACAGCCCGATATCAATTATTGCCGAACTAGAACCAACAACAATAAACCTCATAATTTGTTTTTTAGAGCTAAGAAGATATTGTCTTATTTTGAATAAAAAAATCATGACTTATATTATTAATTTTAGGCTTAAAGTCTAATAATACAGTCTAATTATACCACATTAACCCTTAAAAAACCCTAGATAATATAAAGCAACCCCGCTTTTATTGATATGGGTTTTATGTTCTAGGGCAATAAAAATATAGCCTAAAACAAAAATTCCCGAAAACAACAAAGCTAATTAAATACAAACTATCATCAATTAATATAAACTAGATTTAGCTAAAAATCAAGAATGCTAAAAAATTAAAAATCCGGTAACTGGAGTCACCGGATTTAGCAGTTAATTTTCTTACCTGCAAAAAATTTTAATTCATTCGGGCTGGATCATGACAATAATAGAAGCTCGGTGCTTCCAAGCAGAAAGTTACCTTGCTAACGTTGGAAAAAGGTTGCTGAGGAAAAGTTACCAATTCAGCTGTTTTATAAAAAAAGCGAGAAGTAGGAATTTCCTGAGCTATAAAAGAATCAATAAGCGGGGGCATCAATTTTAATGATTCTTTATTTACACTATTTAACCAATAAACGATATATTTGTCTAAGCTCAAAAGAGAGCTATCCGCGCATCTAGTAACCTGGTTTTCATATAAAACATTAAACAATTCCAGATTATCAAATTTTTTTTCAAGGTGCATAGTTAAAGACAGGGGAATAGAAATCTTAATCGGACCATGTCTATAATCAATAGTAGCTTTAAACACTGCCGTTTTTTGAGAATGTTGAAAATTTAAAATTTCATACTGAGTCCCTTTTGCCCAAATAGGACCCTTTAAAAGTTTAGCGTTTCCATCCACCAAAATAATTTGGCAAAAATATTGCGAACCATTATATCGGGGTTTTGTGATACAAATGCTTCTAACAGCAGCAACGACAAACAAATGTACAAAAACAAAGGAAAGAACCACTTTTATAATTTCCAGACTGACTGCTGGATTCAACAACATAATAACTGATACGGCAAATAGAAATGCAACGAAGTGCATAAACAAGAGCTGAGCGCTCCAGAAGCAAAAATAGGCTTTAGCTATTTTTTGGAATACTTTATTGATTGCTATTAAAGCAGTCCTGGCCCATATCCTAGGGCTTACGCGGCGAAAGAATAATTTACTTTTCATTGGTTACAATTTTAAATGGTTAATATTTGATTAATTACTAAACCTGCCTATTATGAGACAGCCTTGGTAATTAAACAAATCTACCATTGTTTTTTAAAGATCAATAAAAAAATATACCAATTGGTATATTTTTTGTCAATTTTAATATAATTGTGAGGGGGGGGGTAATTGTAGATAATTAAAATTTTCCTGGTTGCCCGGTAATCTTATCTACCATTTTCTTCAATCCAGACATATTCATAAATTTTGCGGCGCGTGACTCTGCTCCATCTTCTTCTTTTTGCATATTTACAATCTTTTCTCTTTGCTCAGGAGTTTCGATTCTAATAATATTTCTATTGTCCAAATCAATTTTTTCTTCCCCGCCCTTAATTATTGCAGTTATAACTTGACCGCGCTCTTTAAACTCTCGCCTCTTTTGGGCTTCAAATAATTTTCCCTCTTTAAAAAAATTATCACTCCCTTCTTTATAAGGCAAACGACTGGATATCTCCTTAAACTCAGCATCTCTCTCCATTTTACCCCTTTCCCAATTTGCCTGCTCTTCCTCGGCAGTTGGAGTATGAATATTATAGATTTTATAAAAATTACCATCTGAATAAACTTCATCTCCCGGTTCCAGTTTTCTCTCGCCCGTCTTTTCGACAGTAGTAATCTCTGATTTTTGTGATAATTGTTCTTGTTCAACTGGTTTTTCTGCTTTATTTATCGGCTCAATATCAGCTGGTTTTTCTACTTTGTTTACCAATGCCACATCAGTTGCATCCTCATCATTCTTTAATTTTTCAAAATCAACATAATCACCTTTACCAAGTTTATCATAAAGCGTCTTCAGATGTTTCTCTGCCTGAACTAGTTCAACGGGCATATCATCCGTCTTTTCTGGTATACCAATTTCAGACCTAACCTCATTTAGTTCTCCTAGCAAGTCTTCTTTATTTTCATGAAATGATTGGAGTTCCTGATTAAATTCTACGGGGCTAAGAGGCTCTTCGATTTCCGGCGTCTCGGCTACAATTTCTTCATTTTTATTAGGATTTTTTTCTAAAGCATTCTCCTTAATAGGCAAGGCTTCTCTTTCAAACGGCATATAATTATCGTTTAAACTGAATTAGTTATTATGAATATTACCATAAAATACCCACAAAATCAAAAATTTATTTAAGCCCCTTAACTTCTTGCCAAAATCTTTTGAAATAAGCAACCATAAAATCATGCCTGATTTTAGCTATTTTTTTGCCAGTTTTTGTTAGCATTTTATTCTTTATCTTTTTTAGCTTGAACTCATACTCCATAATAGCCGTATCATCAATAGTATAAGTTTTATCTTGTTTTAGCTTAATTAGTCTTTTCTCATTTCCGGTATATAGAGCATGCTGTAAGTAACCGGCAAACAGAAAATCGCGACCAATGCCGACTGCTCCAATAGAATCTAGCTTATCCGCATCAAATAATACTTTAGCCTCAGTTGTTTTAGGAATATGATTATTTCTATATCTATGACTAATAATACAATGGAGAATATTATCTATTATATTTTGATCTAATTTATATTTTTGTAAAATTTTATTAGCCAGTTCAGCCCCCTTTTCAGCATGACAAAATTTACCCCGACTAGCCATTTCTTCCTTACGGCCGATATCATGTAATAGACAAGCTGCAGTTAAAACAAACGAGTCCGCTTTTTCTTTCTTACCAATATTCATAGCCAGCTCACAAACACGCTCAACATGAGTCCAGTCGTGGCAACCGCTAGCGTCCACAAAAAATTTCTTAGCTTCTTTTTCTATCTTTTGAATGATTTCTTGATTGATTTTCATATAGAGCTAAAAAGATCGAACGGCTCGGACATAAATCCAATAGCGCTTAAACTGGTTAGACAAACTGCCAACCGTAAAGTGCTTACTCTGGGCAGTACTTACTCCGCCCTCGGTGGATGCCCAATAATAGTCTGCGGTAAAATTACCAACTATCGCTCGATTATCATAAATTTTAGTTAATTCATTTTGACTTGGTAAATACCAATCGCTATAGCCTGCGCCGATTGAGCCAAAAAAAGAGATAGTGAAAAAACAACGGCAAACACTAAAAACTTTTGCCTATTAAACATGAGTGAAAATATTAATTGATATTGAGATTATTATAACATGGCATTATGTGAAAAACAAAAAAGGCGACATCTAAACGATATCGCCTATCTCTTTTTCATTTGATCAATTAGCTCGTAGCTTAATTGAAATTTTTTCAATCTTCAGAACAGTAAATACGGTTAGCCACATGAAAACAGCTATTAGCGCCCAGAAATACACGCCTGTTTTGGTGGCGTTTATACTGTGGTTCTGCCAACTGTCAATGGTACAACTGACCATCCCGACGATACACGCTATAGTAACGATTGAAGAAACTATTGCTACTAATACTAATAATACTTTTTTGATCAATAATCCATTAATTCTTTTCATTATTTATGATTTTGTGCCCTTTACAGGCTGTTAAATTTCAATGTACAATGAATTAATTATATCATAATTTATTAAATATGTCAATAGATACATAGAGTTAATGACTTTGAAACTTTTTGACACCAAAAAATAAGGCTTAACCTTATTTTTGACTTACCGCGGAGAGGGTGGGACTTAGTTGGAATGATAATGAGTAGAATAATTATTAATAACTTAATAATCCACCAAAATAAAGATTATTAAATCCTAATAAAAAATAGTAGACTCCTCAGTGCATTCTACTTCACCGGTAGATAAATTTACACTGGCCTGCATCTTTTTATTTATATCAAAAATTGTTTTAAAATTTTCTCCTTCAATTATATATTCAAAAGTGATTCCCTGGGATGAAACTCTATATGCATTAAGTGAAATTGGTACACATGATTTAGCGATTAGGCCAGCCCTCCACGGGCTTAAAATATTCTTTTTTTCAGGGATTACTAAACCTGAAGAAACATCAATCAATTCATTGTTTTTCCAGATTATTCCATCGTTTAGGACATAAACAATTACCGGCTCAATATTATTTGCATTACTCATATCTATAAAACCCTTTATTTTAGTAATATACTTTTTGCAAATATCACAATTTAAAGCTTCGGGAACATCACACATGGAGATAGCATCGCCAAAATTTGCATTATATTTATCTAGCCAGGTGCTAGTTTTCAAGCTAAACCAAGCAGTAATATTATTTTCTTTAACATCAGTGTAAACTAACTTAATATTTTTATCAAAATAATCTTCTGAAAAAACAGAATTAATAAATTTACTTTTTAGCTCATCTAAATACTTATGATCTGGTTCATTTGTAGTATAGAAATTTTGACCATTCCAATTTGACATCTTAACCCCGGGCAGAGAG
>CAIOGK010000010.1 GCA_903857815.1 Candidatus Falkowiibacteriota bacterium | reverse complement strand
TACATTTAGTTATTAAATTAATTAATAAATTTTATTTTTTAAAACCTATCTTTATTTTTTCTTCACCAATTTTAATTTCTTTTTGCAAATTAGTATTTGAAGTATCTTCAACTAATTCTAAAGAATCACTCAAAGTTTCGCGCTTTATATCGAC
Source organism: Candidatus Falkowiibacteriota bacterium (assembly GCA_903857815.1). Taxonomy (GTDB): domain Bacteria; phylum Patescibacteriota; class Patescibacteriia; order Patescibacteriales; family UBA12465; genus UBA12465. The sequence goes on along the minus strand of CAIOGK010000010.1, from coordinate 19,417 downwards.
TCCCATCTTAGCAATCGTCTCTTTAATTTCCGAACTAGCGCCACTAATATAAACGTTAACTCTATCACCCAAACTTAAGCCTTCATCTTTACGTAACATATTTATAAATCTAATAAGCTCACGTTTGATTCCTTCTATCTTAAGCTCCGGAGTAATTTCTGTATCAAGTTCAACTTCTAAATTAATTTTATCCCCCGCAACAAATTCTATAGACTGAATATTGAGTTCGTCTTTAATTAAAGATTGATAAGCCTCTTCTAAATTAGAAATATCTCCTTTAACGATAACCCTTCCGAGCATTTGTCTAATTTTTATTCCCGCCTCATCGCGTTTTGCAAGTCCGACTTCAACAATCTTTTTAGTCTCCGCCATTTTTTCTAAAATATCATCGGCTTCTAAAGCAATAACCTTTGGCCAAACTTCAAGATGAACGGAGGCATCCTCATTTTTAAAATCATGACTGGATAGTTTTTGCCATAAATTTTCTGACATAAACGGCATAAACGGCGCTATCACCTTGGTTAGTTCTAATAATATTAATTTTGTGGTTATTAAAGCGCTCTTCTTATCAATTTTATCATCCGATTTAAACCGATCACGGCTTCTTCTCAAATACCAAGTTGAAAATTCATCAATAAACTCAGTAATTGGACGAACTGCTTTAGGTAAATTATAAGCATTCATACCAGAGACAACTTCGGTTAAAAGAACATTAAACTTTAATATTATCCATTTATCTAAAACATTTTTACTCTTGATAGTTTCTATTTTTAAATCTTCTTCGCTTAAACCATTCAGAACTTCTAAATTTTCAGTTGCGTAAAGTTCATAAAATTTATAAACATTAAACAACAGCATTACATTTTTACGCAAAGATTCTTCTGTTCCCTTTTCGGAAAAATTTAAATTCTCAGCCGCCATAACCGGTGAAGATAAGAGTTGCGCCCGCAAAGCATCGGCCCCATATTTATCCATCACTAAAGATGGGTCAGGATAATTTTGTAAACGTTTAGACATTTTCTTGCCATCTTCAGCTAACACAATTCCATTAACAATTACATTATTAAACGCCTGACTATTTTTTACGCCGCCAGAAATAACGTGCAAATAATAAAACCAAGCACGAGTTTGATCAACGCCCTCAGCAATAAACTGAGCCGGAAAAGTATTTTCTACTTTTTCTTTATTTTCAAAAGGATAATGATGTTGAGCATAAGGCATAGAACCGGATTCAAACCAACAATCAAGTACATCGGGAATACGCTTCATTTCATCTTTGCATCTTTCACAACTAAAAGTTATAGGGTCTACCTTATCTTTATGAATATCATCAATTTTTTTACCGCTTAATTTTTCTAGCTCCGCCACACTTCCGATAACCTTACGTTCTCCACAGTTACACTCCCAAATTGGGATTGCGCTTGCCCAAAATCTTTGACGAGAGATGGACCAATCACGGGCGCCCTCTAACCAATTACCGAATCTTCCATCTTTAATATGTTCCGGAAACCAATTTATATTTTTTGCACTTTCTAATAATTGATTCTTAATTTTAGTAACACCAACAAACCAAGAAGACGTTGCATAATTAATTAAAGGGGTTTCGCAGCGCCAACAATGAGGATAACTATGTTCGTATTTTTCTTTATGAAACAGTAAACCATGGCTTGCTAAATATTTTATTATTTCAATATCAGTCGCTGTATGGTCACCTAACGGCTTTACATGCAAGCCCGGCAAATCAACAACTTCTTTTTTAAAATGTCCATCCATGCCAACATGTTGAACAAAAGGTAAATTATTTATCTTAGCCAAATTCATATCGTCTTCTCCAAAAGCGGGAGCGATATGAACAATGCCGACACCATCAGTTGTTGTTACAAAATCAGCCGCATAAATTTTCCAACCATTAACACGATTCTCTAATTTTTCATCTTTAAAATAATAATCGAACAGCGGCTTATATGATTTTCCAATCAAAGCCTCACCTTTAAATTCAGAAATGATTTTATATTCCTTTTCTTTCATCGTATCGGCTAAACGCTCTTTAGCAAGAATGTAATTAATTTCATCAAAAACAATCTTTACATAATCAATATCTTTCCCAACCGCTAAGGCAACATTACCAATTAAAGTCCAAGGAGTAGTTGTCCAAGCTAACACAAAAGTTCCAGGCTCAGCCATTAACTCAAACTTGGCGATTACACTTAAATCTTTAATATCGCGATATCCTTCAGTTACTTCTGACTGTGATAAAGTAGTTTCACAGCGCGGACAGATATGCATCGAGCGATAGTCTTTATAAATCAAATCTTTATCCCAAAGATCTTTAAAAACCCACCACACCGATTCCATAAAATTCAAATCCATAGTACGGTAAGAATTTTTCATATCAACCCAACGGCCCAAACGATTAATAACGCGCTCCCATTCATCGGCATAAGTCATAACCCTGGAACGACAAAGGTCGTTGAATTTTTCTATTCCCATTTCTTCAATATCTTTTTTTTGCTTAGTCCCTAATTCTTTTTCGACAATATTTTCAATCGGTAAACCATGGCAATCCCAACCCCACTTTCTTTCAACTTTATAACCGTTCATTGTAAAATAACGTGGAACCACATCTTTCATAATACTAGAAACTAGATGTCCATAATGTGGGGTCCCAGTTGCAAACGGAGGGCCATCATAAAAAACATAATTACCGCGAGGCGATTCTTTGGTAATCGATTTTTCAAAAATATTAGATTTATTCCAAAACGATAGAGTCTCTTCCTCCATTAAAACATAGGGGCTTTTTAATTTTTCGTTTTCGACTTTTTTATTCATATATAATTTAATTTAAATAGGCGATTAAATCTTCTGGATTTTTTACTATTCCACTAAATAAAACCTGACGACAAGGTTCTGCATCTTCAGCAGATTGTCCATAAATTGGTTTGTTTAGTGCGGCCGCGTAACCGATTTCCATATTTGTACTAACACCAGCATAGCCATCTTTATTGTAAACATAAATTACATCAGCCATTCTCATTTTATAAAAATGGTCATGAGTTAACCCAAGCGCAACATATTTTCTATCTGATTCCTTAATTTCACTCCAAATTCCACCAGAAGCACGATAAAGATGTGGCTCATAAACAATTACGCCAAGCTCTTTAAGCTTATTGGCAAATTCTCTCATTTCTGAGGCAAAACTTGAACTTCCACAAATTACCACTGATTTCATAAATTTATATTTATGTTGAACATTAATTTCCCAAACTACAATCCTCTAAATATTTTTTAGTAACTTCGATATTCTCGACTGATAATATTTTATGATGATAACTAAAAAAACTTTCCACTAATTCCCTCTCTTTTTTTTCAACTTCATTCCAATTCTTGATTGAACTTTTAGTTTCATCGGTTGCAATCACTTTATCGTCTCCATCTTCTCTTCTAATTAAAGCAATCGGATTAACTTCCACTTCTTCGCCGACGGAATATGATTTTTCCGACAAAACCAAAACGTCAATTTCATCCCCCTCCTTCTTATTTAAGGTTTCGGGAATATAACCGTAATGAATCGGCATAATTCCATCATTAACCGGGATTACATCTTTAGTCGGCCCGAGATCAATAAAACCAGACTTATCATATTTTATATGACGGCGTCTATCATCACCCTTGGGCATTTCGATAATTACTTTCATTTTTATAAAATTTTAAAATCAATCATCTTCAAAAAAAATTTTAAATCTCTAATCGTTTTATCCGTTAAATCATAATCAAAAACTTTATCAAGTTTTATCCAATCAAAATCTGCCCCTTCTCCTAAATACATTTGTGATTTTTCTAGACGGCTTTCAACAAAAAATATGTTTCTATTTGTTTGCCTTTCGTGATTAAAATAACTACATAGAATCTTGACCTGATTTTCCGAAATATCTATATTCAACTCTTCTTTCATTTCTCTAATAAATGCTTGAATTTCCGTTTCGCCATCTTCTCCTAATCCTCCAAAAAATGCCCACTGGTTTGGATTATATTCTGTATTCCCATCACGTTTATGCAATAAAATTTCTTCCCTTTCAGGATTATATAAAAATCCACCAGCGTATATTTTATCCTTATTTTTCATAACATTCCTTAACTTTTTATTTTCCCCACAAAGACTTATCTTCAAGTAATTGTTTAAAATAAATATCTATATCTTCAATCTCATTCAATTCTTCCCATTTGTACCATTTGTAATCATCATTTTCATTTACGTCCAAGCTAACCGCACCAGTCACTTGCCCTAAATAAGTCAATCGCACAACATGACGTTCGGGGTTTCTTAATATGTCTTGGGCGGCAATTAATTTAAGACCTCCTCTAAAAATCAACCCTGTCTCTTCCTTAATTTCTCGTTGTAGATTTTTCAGTAATGTTTTCCCGGCCTCGATTCTACCACCAACGATATCCCAGCGCCCCTTAACCTCAGGATATTTTATAAACGAACGACGAAGCAATAAATACTCGCCTCGTTCATTTTGAAGAAGTGCTTTTACTCCGACTTGTAAAATAACATTATTTTCCATAATATCTATAGCTTCCATGATCCAACTACTGCGCAGCTTGTCTTTCATCTCTATTATCTCTTCTAAGGTAAACCAACCGGCGTTAAGAATTTCATCTTTAGGCCAAGCTAATTCTCCGCCAATAATCTTTGCCTCATAAGTATGTTTAGGGGGAGTTTGCGCATCGGCTTGAAATATATCAAGTTTACGAATCAACTCAACTTCATATCCAGACTCCTCTTTTGCTTCACGAATAGCAGCCTCTTCTATTGTTTCTCCCTCGTCGACTTTTCCGGCCGGAAAATTCCATAATTCATGAATTTTCCCACCCGGACAATTTTCTTGAATCAACAAATACTTACCGTCTAATTTAATTACTACCCCAGCTACGATATTGGTTGTAATTAACTTTTTCATAATTTTATTTTCCATGACAATGTTTATACTTCTTTCCACTTCCACAAGGGCAAGCGTCATTTCTTCCAACTTTTACTCCGCTTTCATCTTTAATTTTTTCATGAACCAAATCAGCAGTGTTACGAGCTTCTGCCTGTTTATGCATTTCTTTTTGCGCGCCAGTAAATTCTAATTTCTGCTCAGGTTGGCTTGCAAATAATTTTATTGCTTCCTGATTAACTGGTGAATCAACCGCTCTTTCGGCCGCCATGACAAATGCCTCGCCAGTTTTAAAAATAGAATAAGCGACATTCTTATTTATAAGTCCATTTAATTCCTGATACATCAGATAGGCTTCTTTTTTATACTCAACTAAAGGATCGCGCTGGCCGTAACCACGCAAACCGATTCCACGACGTAAATAATCAATTGTTTCTAAATGTTCAACCCAAAGCTCGTCAATCGTTCTAATCAGTATTCCTTTTTCAATACTCTTAAAGTCAATACCAGCGGCTTCAAAGCCAGAAATCATGGACCGATATTTTGTTTCTATTTCATTTTCTAAATATTTAGTAATTTCCTCTCGAATATTGTCGGTTCTACCACCAACTGCAACTAAACTAGCAAGCTTTTCTTTTAATTCTTCGCCAGTGGTAATTATGGTTTTAATTGTTTCGTATATTTCTTGAATATTCCAATCAGCAGTTTGTTCGGAAGCAGTATGAAAAATAATAGTATTTTTTATTTCCTCTTTTATCATCGGAATAATAATATCCGATAAAGATTTGGCTGCATCTTCTTCCTTACTCACGCCCTCACTAATATCAATAATCTCGCGACGACGTTTATAAATTGAAGTTCGATGTTTATTAATCACATCATCATATTCAACCAAATGCTTTCTCATATCAAAATTATTGCCCTCAACTTTTTTCTGAGCACTTTCAATTGAGTTGGAAATCATTTTATTTTCTATCGGCATATCAGCCGGAACATTTAAAGTCTTCATGAGTCCCTTCATTCTATCACCGCCAAAGATTCTCATTAAATCATCATCGGTAGAAACATAGAATTGTGAAGAGCCGGGATCACCTTGACGTCCAGCACGACCTCTCAATTGATTATCAATACGACGTGATTCATGGCGCTCAGTACCAATAACATGTAACCCACCTAAATTTCTCACTTCTTCATGTTCATCTTTCACGGGCGGGTTACCGCCTAAAATAATATCAACTCCGCGACCAGCCATATTAGTTGCTAAAGTAATTGACCCTTTACGCCCAGCTTGGGCAACAATTTCCGCTTCTCTTTGATGGTTTTTAGCATTTAACATGAGCGGTCTCAAACCTTCACGTTCCATGAGTTCAGTTAAAATTTCATTCTTTTCAATAGAAATAGTACCAATTAAAATCGGTTGACCTTTCTGATTGCGTTCTTTTACATCCTTGATAACCGCATGGAATTTATCCATTTCAGTACGATATATTAAATCATTCAAATCTTTTCTAACGTTTGGCTTATTAGTTGGGATAACAATCGTTTCTAAATTATAAATCTTATGAAATTCTTCCGCTTCAGTCGCAGCAGTCCCCGTCATACCAGAAAGTTTTTTATACATTCTAAATAAATTTTGGAAAGTAATTGTCGCCATCGTTTGCGATTCTTTTTGAACTTTTACACCCTCCTTGGCTTCAATCGCTTGATGTAAACCTTCGCTATAACGACGACCAGGCATCATGCGGCCAGTGAATTCATCAACAATAATTATTTCTCCGTCTTTGACAACATAATCTTTATCGCGTTTAAACAAAACTCGCGCTTTTAAAGCTTGTTCTAAATGGTGGACTTCTTTTACACCTCCCTCAACATAAATATTTCCTAAACCTAAGATTTTTTCTACTTTTACAATTCCGCCTTCAGTTAAAGTAGCGGCCCGCATTTTTTCATCAACATTATAATCTTCGTTTTCTTCTAAGCGTTCAATAATTTGCGCAAAACGAGCATACTTATCACCTGATTCTTCAGCGGGTGCTGAAATAATTAAAGGAGTTCTCGCCTCATCAATTAAAATAGAATCAATTTCATCAACAATGGCATAGTGAAGAGTGCGTTGTACGGTTTGATCTAAAGTATAGACCATGTTATCTCTCAAATAATCAAAACCAAATTCATTATTTGTTCCATAAGTAATATCGCAATAATAAGCTTCACGACGTGGAATGCGGCGAAAATGTTGTAAACGTTCATCGAACTGACTTTCGTCAATATAGGAAGGATCGTAAATATAAGCATTATCGTGGATAATAACTCCGGTATTTAAACCTAAAGCATAATAAACTGGAGCCATCCAACCAGCGCCAACCCGAGCCAAATAATCATTAACGGTAATTAAATGAACCCCTTTCCCTTCAAGAGCATTTAAATATATCGGCAAAGTCGCAACTAAAGTTTTTCCTTCACCCGTTCTCATTTCCGCAATCTGACCACGATGAAGAACTATGCCGCCAACAAGCTGCACATCATAATGTCTTTGGCCCAAAATTCTACTTGCCGATTCTCGAACAGCCGCAAAAGCTTCTGGCAAAATATCGTCTAACGCTGAACCATTTTCAAGGCGAGATTTAAAATCCAAAGTCTTAGCCTTAAGGTCATCGGCGCTTAATTTTTTATATTCCTCTTCTAAACCATTAATCGTATCGATTGTTGGTTGCATTGCTTTTATTACCTTATCGTTCGCATCTGGGAACAATTTACTGAAAATACTCATATTTTTTCTATTAATACGTAAAAAATGCCGAATCAGACGGCGTTTATTCTAAATTCAGTATAATACGGATATCTAATAAAATAAATATTGACAAAATGTTAATAAAATTATAACAAGCCGCTTATAATAAAGCGGCTTATTTTTATCAATTTATAATCAATTCTACTTATGGGCTCTATTATCAACTTCGTATTTAGTATTTTGCGCCTCGAAAAAATTAACGAGCTCTAGCGTATCGGTTTCCGTTGCCATCCACTGCGCCGGATTAACCGTTTTGAAATGAGGCTCAAAACCTAATTCCTCTAAACGTCTATCGGCAATATACTCGACATACTGATTAACATAATCAGCATTTATACCAAGAATTCCACGGGGAAATAAATCTCGATTATAAGCAGTTTCTAAATTAACGCCATCAATAATAATATTTTTTATTTCTTCTGCAAATTCCGCAGTCGCCAACTCTAGATTTTCTTCTAAAATAGTTAAAATTAAATTAATACCAAATTTGAGATGTAAACTTTCATCTCTAACAACCCAATCAATCATGGAGCCAAAATTCTTGAGCTTCTGTTTCTGGCGAAAACTTAAAGCAACCATAAAGCCAGAATAAAACCAAGTTCCTTCCATCACAATATTATAGGCAACTAGGTTGCGCACAAATTCTTGCTTCCCTGCTAAACTTTCAATATCTAAACTTGTATCACTCATGCGGTTTAAAAACTTGGCAATAAAATCTTCCTTTGCTTTAATAGACGGGATTTCTAAATGCTGAGCGAAAATCTTTTCCTTATCAAGCGGAAAAGTTTCTAAAACATATTCAAAGGCAACGCAATGATTTGCCTCCTCCCACATCTGTTTTGCTAGGTACAAATGGGCCTCCGGTGCTTTTAAGTATGGGTAAACGCCGAGTGCTAAAGTTCGATTAACAATCAATTCCCCGGGATTAAAAAAGCTCATCAAAAAACTTACCGCGCTTTTTTCATCTTCAGTCATCTTCCGCCAATCATCTAAATCTTCGCCGAGAGCAATCTCATGCGGAAACCAAGTATTAGCAACCGCTTGATTATATAAATCATAAGCCCATTGATATTTTATTGGACGAAGATTCATGTCTTCATTTAGTGGTTTTCCTAATATCATATATGTAATTATAAAAAATTATTGACAACTATCACATTGCGCCCTCTCTTGAGGGTCAATGGGACAGGCTTTATATTCTTGTTTTATTTCTTTCGGTTGAACTGGAGATTCAACTAACTCAGAAACTTCAGCTTTAGTTGCAATTACAGCGGCACCAAAGCCAGACTTATTAATAGCGGCGCCGAAACCAGCTTTTCCAATCGCAGTCGACTTATTAATAGCGAGCGTGCTTTGTTCGGCACTATGACGCGGCTTCATGTGTAAATAATAGGTAGTCTTAAGTCCTCTTTCCCAAGCATCAACATAAACTTTCATTACATTATCTATATCTCTTGACTCTAAATACATGTTACGACTAATCGCCTGGTCAACCCATTTTTGAGCGCGAGAAGCAACTTCCACAAAGGCTTGAGGATTAACCGAAAAAGAATCTTTATAAACTAATTTTATCTCGGCAGGAATATAATCAAGGCCACTAATATCTCCATAGGATGCTAAAATATCATCCTTAGCTCTTTCCCATAATCCCAACTCTTTTAATTTGGTTACCAAATTAATATTTAATTCCATGTGTTTACCCCCCAAAGTATTGCGACTAAAAATTTGCGCAAAACGAGGATCAATTCCCGTTGAAGTTCCAGCTACTAAACCGATATTAGCTGTTGGCGCAACCGCCATTAGAGTTGAGTTGCGCATACCAATTTTTACTTTAGCGCGCAAAACTTCCCAATCGAGACTAGACGATTTATTAATTAACGCAACACCATCATTATTTGCTCCGGCGGTACGATTATCCTCCAAAATTTTAATGGTATCTAACGGAACAAGACCCTTTGACCACAAAGAGCCAGAAAAATTATCATAAGCCCCTCTCTCTTTAGCTAAATTTGTACTTTCATCGATTGCTTGATAGCTAATAAATTCCATTACCTTATCAGTTAATTCATAAGCAGCTTCTGAATCATAAGCAATATCAAACCTTTCAAATAAATCAGCTAAACCCATCACGCCAAGACCAATCGCTCGATTGTGACTATCAAAATTTCTCGCTTCTTCAATCGGCGGTTCGTTGATATCGACTAAATTATCAAGCTGACGAACAGCGAGGCGAACGCTCTTATTAAGCTCTTCCCAATTAATTTCTATTCCCGCTGAAGCGCCTGAATCATCTGTTTCCGTTTCAATAAGATGTCTAACTAAATTTATGGAAGCTAAATTACAAACTGCAACGTTATCCTTATTTGTTGGCAAAGTTATTTCGGTACATAAATTGGAACCATAAATTGTTCCGGTATTATTATTTAAAGCGCGCACATTAATAGCGTCTTTAAAAGTTATCCAGGGATGAGCGGCTGCTTGAAGAGAAACTATAATTTGACGAAACTGATCTAGGGCTTTAATTTTTTTATAAGCCTTTAATTCGCCAAATTCGGCCAGCGCACAATACTCTTGATAACGACGACTAAAAGCTTCACCATATAAATCAACCAAATCGGCGGTATCTTTAGGATCAAATAAATACCAATAATCATCAGCTTTTACTCGTTTCATAAACTCATCCGAAATATAAACGGCAGTATTAGCTGTTCTAGTACGACGATAATCATCACCGGCGTTTTGCTTCAAATCTAAATATTCTTGAAAATCAAAATGCCAATTTTCCATATAAAAACAGAGGGCACCCATTTTTTTCCCGGCACGTGAAATAGCACGAATCGCAGAATCAATAATATGTAAAAATGGAATTGGTCCGGAAGAAAAAGTATTGTTAGTTGAAATTGGCGAACCGCTCGCTCTTAATTTAGTAACCGCTAAACCAATGCCGCCCGTAGCTTTAGATAATTTTAAAACATCAGAAACAGTTTTTCCGATATGGTCAACGTTATCTTCCATTTCCATAATAAAACAATTACTTAGGCGTGGCTTCAAAGCACCGGCATTAACATTAGTTGAACCGCCAGGGATATAATATAGTTGCGACATCCTATCATAGAATTCACCAGCGACCTCATTTAGATTCTTTTCATTCCAAGCAAGGCCCATTGCTAAGCGCAACCAAAAGTATTGTGGCGTCTCCATTAATTTTTGCTTATCATCACGCATCATGTAGCGACGAGATAAAGTTTCTAATCCGGCATAAGTGAACAAATCGTCTCTTTCTGACTTGAGCAATCCGGCTAAGTTATTCCAATCAAAAGTTTCTAGTTTTGGTGAAAGCCAACCTTTTTCAATTCCCATTTTCACTTCTTTACGCCAAGCACTTTGATAGACTTCTAAAAAATTAGCATCAGAAGAATTAACCCCCAAAGTTTCGCGATAGATTAATTCTAAAAGTAATCCAGCGGCTAATTTATCATAAGCCGGATCGTCTTTAATGTGTTGAGCGGCCGATTGCATAATCGCTCGATCGACTTCTTGCTCAGGCATATTTTCGTAAAGAGTAGTGAAGGTTTCTTCGGCGACAGCTTTAATTTTATTAGCCGCCAAACCGGATTTATTGCCGGCCGCAATTAACTTATTTTCTAAATCAGAAACAGAAATCTCTTTGATTTCATCACTATATGAAGTGATTTTTTTGTACATATTTTTTAAAAGCCTTAATTTATTAGTGTTCCGCATTTTAGCTTATGTAGTGGTCAGAACACTACTTATTATACTATATATTGTATTGAGCGACAAGGGCTAAAAACACTAATAAAAAAGCCTCTTTATAAAAAGAGGCTTTCTGTGAAACAAAAAAAATAATTTAATATAAAAACTTTCCATAAGGAGTAAGCAAAATTACTTCATTCTCTGGTTTATTACCAGCTGAAGCAACGACTGCCCCCAGACGGCTAAAATTCACACCCAAATTATGAGTAGCAGTTTTGATAGCTTGTTCAAGCTCTGGAGTATTTTCTCCAACGATATCAATGCCAATTCCGCAATTAAAATCACGGAACATGTCCTCCCAGGCTTCCCCAGATTCTTGCTGAATAAGCTGGAAAATAGGTGGAGGAACAGGCATCTCTTTAACATAGCAGACACCACTACCAACGTGAGAAATTTTTGTGGCACCGCCACCGGTATTCATTGAAATCCCGTGTAACATATGCAGAGCTTTTTTAGCTTTAAGCTCAATAATAATTTCACGGATAACAAAGGCCCACTGCCTAGTTGGCGAAAGAATCGCATCACCAACAGACATTCCTTTAAGAATTTCCGGACAATCATTTGGCTGAAAGCGACCCTTATAAAACAAACCATCTCGTTTCAAATTAGGGTACTTTTCATTAAACGATTTATCCATCAAGCAGCTCCTGGTTAATGTTAACCCATTTGAACCCATAGAAGAATTACGTTCATATTCCCAAATAGCACGACCGGTCCCTAAAAGCCCAAAAATTGCATCACCAGGCTTAACATTACCGGTAACAATTTCGAACTTCTTAGCCCAAGCCGTAACGGCAATATCAAAAACTCCGGATTTAACCTGATCTCTTAAATCAGCCGTTTCACCACCAAGGAATTTAATATCAAATCCGTACTGGTAATATAAATCGGCCAAAATTGAAAATCGACGAGCAACTGCTTTAAGAATAATTTCCTTAAGCTCACTGTCAAGATTCAAATTCAAAACATCGGTCACGAGCCATGGCCCGAACACAAAACCCGAAGCGGCGATATCGCCAGTATTCATAGAGAGGGCATCATCTACCATCCCCTCAAAAATAGTATCGTCTCCAAATTCATAATAATGTAGCAGGCGCTGCACAAACTTCGAACCATCACCATCCTGGTGTTGAGTTACGACTCGTTTTTTATTCATTGGATCGGTTACAATGTTAACAAATGCTCCAGGATATTCGTTTTTAATAATATCCTTAAAACTTTGTCGAACAATCGTCTTATTAGGATCAACTCCTAACTCCTCATACATGCTCTGTCTTGTTGGCATTTTTTTTATTTTTTGGTTAATACTAAAACTAATTTTTAAATAACAAAAAATAATATTAACACAAATAATCAAAATTTGTCAAATAAAAAAAATTGACATTTATTAGCTTTCATATTAACATTTCTTGATATTAAATTTAATTTAATATTCCTATTTGAGGTGATGGTAATCCTCTTGAATGTTCATTTAAAACCAATAAAAAGTGGAAAAAGTTCCGATTAATTTACAGAATGATGCCCTTACTCAATATTTATTGAGCATGGGCCTTAAGCGCCTTTCCCAGGGAAAGGTGAGAGACACCTGGTCGCTTGAGCCTCTTTTGGGGCATGATGATTATTTGCTGGTCATTGCCAGTAATCGAATCAGTATTTTTGACTACGTGTTGAAAGTTGAAGTTCCTAAAAAAGGCGAGGTATTAACCGCCTTAACGCACTTCTGGTTACGATTCTTAACCGGATTTAAAAACCAATTAATTCCCTCCGAAATCGAAGAGGGGCTGAACTTTGCTTATGATTTAAGAGCCGACTATCTTTTGACACTTCCGATTGAAAGATGCCTGGTGGTAAAAAACTTAACCGGTAAAATGTACCCAGCGGAGATGATTTTCCGTGGTCATCTTGGCGGTTCCGTATTTGAAGATTATTTAGCGACCGGAATCGTGGCTGGTCATCAGCTACCGGCTGACTTACAAAAATGGTCAAAATTAAAAAAACCTATCTTCACGCCGTCAACCAAAGAAGAATTCGGCAATGACATAAACAAAGATGTCGATTTCTTTTTCAACCACATGGATTCATTGGGACTGAAAGCGGATGCCGAGGGAGTGGTTAACATGTTGGCTCAAATTTACACCATGGTTTATAACTATGCGGAAGAGCGCGGCATTTTAATCCTGGATACAAAATTTGAAGTAGCCGGCGAAATATTAGCCGACGAAATTTTAACGCCAGATTCATCTCGCTTTGCATTGAAAGACGATTGGATTAAAGCCATGGAAGAAGGTCGTGACCCGCATTTTTACGACAAACAACCAGTTAGAGACTGGGGTGCAACCGTTAAAACGCCATTTTCAGACGGTAAAGGCGGGCTTATAACCGGCTTGAACAAACTAAAATCAGCGAGTCCGGAGTATTTGGACTACATCAAATTTGTGCATACAGTAGATGTTCCCGAAGAAGTAATTTCTCACACTACCGAAAGATATTTAGCGATATTTGAGATGATTACCGGTAAAGATCTGCAGTATTATCAAATAGAAGACATGGGGGTAACCTTTTAAGTAACCAACATGAGGATATCAATAATAGTAGGATCGATAAGCGACTTATCACAATGTGACAAAGGGCTTAAATTTCTAAATGCTCTACCGCATGCAAATCGTAAACAAAAAGTTGAGGTAACCGGTGTATACATCAGAAGTCAACACCGTAATACTTTAGACGTTCAAGCTTTGTTAACAAAATTACAAAAAGAAAAAGTGGACGTTATTATTGTTGGCGCTGGTTGGGCGAATCACCTCACTGGCTGTTGCGATGCTTTTCTGCGCTACACACTACGTGATGATAAAATTACGGTTATCGGCGTTGCCTTTGAGGACAACACTAACACCCGCCATACCGTAGCAGCATCGTTATCAATCAGCGAAGTACCAGGAACGCAGGTTCTCTATTCTGACAGTTCCGGTCAATTTATTGGCCGGGAAGGATTTTTCAAAGCCTGTAAAAGGGCAACTGAAAACAACTTGCCAAAAATTAAACTGCCCGAGCCAAAACCGGCCGTAGACTTAAGTTTAAAAGATGCCTTGAGAAATTTGTAAAAAAACAAAATTTAAAAAAAATTAAAAAGCGTAAAACTAAAAGAGTTGCCCTTAAAGCAACTCTTTTTAAATAGATTCTCCGACTATCCTTCCAGTACTCCAAGAAAGTTGAAGATTATAGCCTCCGGTCGGCCCCGCTAAATCCAATATCTCACCCGCTAAAGATAAATTGAAAATTATTTTAGAACGCATGGTCTTTGAATCAACTTCTTTTAAATCGACGCCGCCCTTAGTTATCATTGCCCTATCAAAACCTTCGATAGATTTAATATTTAAATTTAAACTATTAATTATGGCTACTAAGGATTTTCTTTCTATCTTACTAAGCGAATTAGCCATTCTTTCTTGATTAATCCCAGATAACAATAAAACAAGTTCTATCATCCGAGGAGGCAGCATTCTCTCTAAACTATTTTTTAAAAACTTATTACTACTGGAAATTAACTTCAAGATTTCTCTATCCACATCTTCCGGGGTGTTCCCTGGTCGTAAAACTATTTCCAATCTAAAATTTTGCGCAGAGTAAAAATCAATATGGCGACTAATATTTAAAGCGGCGGGGCCACTAAGACCGGCGGCAGTAAAAATAATCGGCCCCTGCTCGGTAGCAATTTTTTTATTTTTACAATATAAATTTAAAATAACATTTTCTAAACTCAAACCTTCCAAATCTTTAACAAACTTTTCCTTAACTAAAATAGGAGTCAGCGCCGGACTTAAAGGTTTAATTGTATGACCAAGTTCCTTTAACCACCGATAACCATCGCCGCTTGAACCAGTCCCCGGATATGATAGGCCTCCAGTAGCAATTAAAAAATTATCAGCGAATATTTCCTGACCATTAGTTAAAATTATTTTTTCTATTTTATTACCAGCTAAAATAAAATCTTTTACTTCGCTATTTATTTTTATTAATCCCCCATTATCCTTGATACCATTTACTAATATTCTTAAAACATCATTAGCAGAATCGCTAACCGGAAAAACTTTATTATCATTTTCTGTTTTTGTCTTTAACCCCCGACTTTCAAAAAAAGCGATTGTTTCTATAACGCCAAAACGACTAAAAGCTGACAATAAAAACCGACCATCTTTTCCAAAACTTTCAGCCATTGTTCGATAATCGGGAATATTATGAGTAATATTACAACGTCCGCCACCAGTAATAAGAAGCTTAACGCCTAAACGAGAATTTTTTTCCAATACAACAACCTTGCGACCTAATTCACTCGCGTTATATGCGGCCATTAAACCAGCCGGCCCACCACCAATAATTGCTAAATCGTATTGCATAAAACTAATAAGCGCCCTGGGCTAAACTTTGTAAATCTTTTTTAATTGCTTCAACCAAAATTTCCGGACTCGCAAATTTCTCAAGTTCTCTAATTTTCCCTAAAACTTCCACCTTCAATTCTTCACCATAAATATCGCCGGAAAAATCTTTTATTAGAATCTCGAGCGAGACCGCTTCTCGAAAAACATCTTTAAAACCAAAATGCATTAAACCTAAATAACTTTTTCCATCAAAATTAACTCTAACTGCATAAACTCCATGAGCAATATCTAAATCAATTTTATCTAAATTAGCAGTGGGATAGCCGAGTAATTTCCCCCTCCCTTGACCATGAATAACGCGACCAGAAAAAATAGTTTTTTTTAAACGTCCAAGAACGGATATTTTATAAAAGGCAATCAGTAAAATCACTAAAGCAATTATTTGCATCCAATTAAGATAGTTGCGATTAAAAACATAATCGAGAACTAAGGCGGAAAATGGCCAAAATAATTCTAAGACAGTAGCCGTAGAAGCGGGCACGCGACGTAAACCAAAATAATATATAAACATTGAGCCAGCTCCAGATGTTAAAACAATTATACCCAAAAGTCCCCATTGCTCAAGACTTACTAAATTAAAATTTTTAAAAGGAACCGTAATGATAATTAAAATAAAAGCTAAAATTGAAGTTAAGCCAAAACGTAAAGCGGCGACCGCCTTATAATCAAGGTGATTAGAAATTCGTTTACCAAATACAGTCGAAGACCCAAAAGCAAAAGCGGCGATAAAAGCAAATAAAGCACCATTATGAGCCCAGTCGATATTACTAAGATTCAGGCCCGTTTTTATAAAAGCAATAAAATAACTAGCGACAATCGCGACAATTGCCCATTTGTAAAATCGTTTATCTAGCTTTTCTTTTAAAATAAGACGCGCCAGTAACAAGGCAAAAATCGGTTGTAATTTTTGTAGAATAACAACCGTAGCAAAACTTACTTCACCATCCATCGCCGCAAAAAAAGCTTTAGTAATAAATATTGTTCCAATCAAACCACCAAAAACACTTACCCACCCTAAAGCGAGCCAGCTTTTTGTGCTCAGCGCTTTAATTTTATGCCAATACACAAAAATAAAAGGGCTTAAAACAATAAACCCTAACATGTGCTCTAAAAAAACAACCAGCTCCGCCGGAAGTACATAAAATTTAGGACGAATAAACAAACCATCAATACTCCAAAATAAAGCCGCCAGCATGATTGCTAACGCGCCGGCAATTTGTCCAGCTTTTAAACCAAATTTATTATTAATAGACATAAATTATTATTGGCCAAATAAAAAGAAATATATAAAATAAACTAAAGCGATGTTTTCTATCATTAGTAATGGAATCCCAATTAAAAAATACCATTTTCTTGTTTTATGTCTAAAAACAAACATCCCCATGTAAACGCCAAAGCTTCCAAAAGCGGTTGCCAAAAAAAATAATAACCCCTCAGAAATCCGAGCACTTCCAGATTTAGCTGATTTTATTTTATCAGCTAACATAATAAAAAAGGAGATTAGATTTATTATTACAAATAAACTAAAAATATATAGAAATTGGTTATTTATAAGCATAAGTGGTCTATTCCCTTTATATTTAAATGCTAAACTACACTTTAACACTAATTCGACAAAAAATAAACCAAATATTGCCTTAAACCGGGTCTTAGCTTATGATATCTTTATAATATGTCCATACTTTTGCAAGCCAGCAACTTAAGTAAAGAATATAGCGGTCAGAAAATATTTTCCGACCTTTCTTTTGCTGTTTCAGAAAAACAAAAAATTGGTGTAATCGGCAAAAATGGTGCTGGGAAATCGACCCTCTTTCGTATTTTAACAGGCGAAGAAAAAACTGATAGCGGTGAAATTATAATCCATGAAGACGCTAGCATCGGCTACCTAAAACAAAACAACGATTGGGAAAATGATGAAAGTGCCCTTAATTATCTTGTGCGCCAAAGCGAAAAACCCGAATGGCGCGCTCAACAAGTTGCTAGTAAATTTGAGCTTGACGTTGATAAACTAAAAGAAAAAGCAGCCAGTCTTTCTGGCGGTTGGCGCATGCGCTTACGTTTAACGGCCATGCTTTTAAAAGAACCCAATCTATTTTTATTGGACGAACCAAGTAATTACTTAGATCTTAATACATTAATTCTTTTAGAAAATTATCTACAAGCTTATCGCGGTAGTTTTTTAATTATTTCTCATGACCGTGAATTTTTAAAACGGACTTGCCAGGAAACAATCGAAATTTCAAAAACCGGTTGCTATCATTATCCCGGTAATATTGAATCATACTTGGCCTTTAAAGAACAAAAACTGGGAACCTTACTTAAAGCTAATGAAAGCTTAGAAAGACAACAACAACATTGGCAAGAATTTGTTGACCGGTTTCGCTATAAAGCCTCTAAAGCTAAACAAGCGCAAGCCGTAATTCGTAAAATAAGTAAGCTAGAAGAAAAACGAATTACTATAGAACATGAAGCCGGAATAAACAGAATCACTATTCCCGCGGTTCTTAAAAAAAATAACTTCGTTCTTAAAATTAATGATTTAAATATTGGATATGGAAATCAAATAATAGTTGCGGGGATAGATTTTGACTGTCGCTCCGGAGAAAAACTGGCAATTTTAGGTTTAAACGGCCAAGGAAAAACTACTTTAATAAAAACCTTAACCGGGCGCATACCAACTCTAGGCGGTTCATTTCACTTCGCTGCTAACAGTCGACTAGTTTATCACGGCCAAGAAGAAATGGACGCAATGAACGGGCAAGAACAAGCAGGAGACTTTATCCGCCGAGTAGCATCGCCTGATTTAAAAACTGAAACTGTTTTAAAAATGGCGGGCGATTTTTTATTCCGCGAAGAAGAACTTAAAAAACCGATTTCGGTTTTATCAGGCGGCGAGCGGTCGCGCTTACTTTTAGCAGGCTTATTGCTTTCGAAGCCAGATGTTTTAATTCTAGATGAACCAACTTGTCATCTTGATTTTGAAACAACTGAGGCATTAGCGATTGCTTTACAAAAATTTGCCGGAACCGTGTTTTTTGCCAGTCACGATAGAACATTTTCCAGTTTAGTTGCGACCGGCATTGTTGAAATAGATAACGGCAAAGCTAAACGTCGCCATGAAGAATATGGAGAATATGTTTCAAGATTAGAAAAAAGATTATGGAAGAAATCAGAAGAAGAGGAAGTGATTGCGCCGTCAGAAAATAAATCTCTTGATAGAGAAAAATATTTAGAAAATAAAGCACGACAGAAAAAAATCCTATCCCTCGAACGCGAACTAGAAAAAATGCAAGCCTATAAACAAGAACTAATGGAATATTTTTTAGAACATTATAGCGATTATAAATCAAAAAAAGTTCAAGAACTGGAAGATATAAAAAGGTTAATTAAAGATAAAGAGGAAATATGGCTCGCTTTAAATACTGAATTAGAAAACGAGAATCAAAAATAGAAAACAAAAAAACACAGAAATATTT
>CAIOGK010000009.1 GCA_903857815.1 Candidatus Falkowiibacteriota bacterium | reverse complement strand
CAAGAGCTTAAATTCTTGAACGTATTTTTGTTTAATTAAAAAAGTAAATAATTTTTTGGCATCCGCTTTAAGCATTGAGCCTTTTTCGTTTAATTCGCTATCTTTAAAAATAATAATTTTTTCTTCATCATCCTCAACTTTTCTTAAACAGGTTATGAGTTCAGAAAAAATTTGTGTTTTTTTATTTTTAAAAATATCTTCAATAATTACCATCCTTTTTTTTGTAAAAAGGGAACCAGTATTTATTTTTTCATTTATTTCTTTTAAGTCTGCCCCTTGCCCATCAATCATGCCTAAACTATCTGATTCGTGGTCAGTATCTTTTATAAATTTATTTTTCATTTCTTGAAGCAGTCGTCTCAAGCGGAAAGAATCTGCCCCGTATAGAAATATAATCATAATTAAAAATCAGTTATTTTTACTTGTTCGATATTAGTTATTCTATGTTCTAAAAATTTTTCTCCTAAATCTTTAAAAAGCTTAGGGTCGTCGGTCGTAAAATAGTGTCTTGTTTTTTCTTTTGCCGGTTTTAAATTAAGTTCGGGATGTTCGATTAAATATTTTTTTAAACTATCAGCGATTATTTTACCAGGGTCAAGCACGGATATTCTGCGACCCATTATTTTTTTAATTTCTTTTAATAGATATGGATAGTGTGTGCAGCCTAGAATCAGCGCCCCTATTTGTTTAGTTTTTAAGGGATGAAGATATTTTTTAAGAATCATTTTTGTTTCTGGTTTTTTTGCCCAACCCTCTTCTATCAAGGGGACTAACAAGGGGGCACTAATTGCTTCGACTTTCATTTTTGGATTAAGTTTTTTTATTTCTATTTCATAAGCCTTAGAACCGATAGTAGATTTTGTTCCGATAACACCAATTTTATTTAATTTTTCATTAGCGAATTTTTCAGCTAGCGGTCTAATAACGCCAAGTATTCGCCTATCGGGCCAGTGTTTGGGGAGATATTCTTGTTGTAAGCGTCTTAGAGCTTGAGCGGAGGCGGTATTACAGGCAATAATTACTAAATTACAACCGCGGCTAAATAAAAACTCCATTGCCTCTAAAGAATATTCATAAATTGTATCTTGAGATTTTTCCCCATAAGGAAGACGGGCATTATCACCTAAATAAATATAATTATATTCTGGAAGGCTTTCTAGAAAATGTTTAAAAACAGTCAGACCACCTAAGCCAGAATCAAAAACGCCGATAATATTTTTTGGTTGTTTTTCTTTAGTTTTTTTGTCTGACATATTTTTTAAACAAATCGCCGCGTTCTTTATAATTCTTGAATATTCCAAAGCTAGCACAAGCAGTTGATAATAAGACAACGCTACTGGGAGTCGCTTTTTGTTTGGCTATTTTTACGGCCTCTAGCATATTATTAGCTAAAGCCAATTTAGTTTCTGGGAAATTAATTTTTTTAAGTTCACTCTTTATTCTGTCGGAGCCGTGTCCTGGAAGTAGAATTAAAAAATCAGTTTTCTGTTTGATTATTTTAGCCAGGTTTTTAAAATTAGCCCCCTTATCGGCGCCGCCGGCAATTTGGATTATAGGAACGTTGAAAGATTCTAAATCTAAAGCGGTACTTTCTGGGGTAGTTGAAAAACTATTATCAAAATATTTTACTTTATTTATTTCAGTAACTAATTCTAGACGATGTTCTAAATTTCCAAATTGTGCGATTACTTTTTTATATATTTCTAGCTTTACTTTTAATAATTTTACGACTTCAATCGCCGCTGCAATATTTTGACGATTATAATTACCGGTTAATTTTGAAGGGAAATCGCATTTGGAGAAATAAATTAATTTTCCGTTTATTTTTTCCTTATTTACGATTTTTTTGAGCGATTCATTAGCGATTAAATATTTATTCTCACCTTTTTTAGCAATATTTAATTTTGCTTTCCAATATTTATTTATTGATGAGTGAAAATTTGGATTGTTAGGATCAGCAGGAGCAAGGTGTTCTTTGAATAGGTTGGTAATAACTGAAATTTTTGGAGAATATTCTAAATCTTCAAGCTGAAAACTTGATAGCTCTAAAACAACATAATCTTCCGGTTTTATTTTATTTAAAAATGAAAGTGGCGTTATTCCGATATTTCCCCCAAGAAAAACATTTTTTCTGGATATTTTTTTATTAGCTAATAAAATTTTATATATTAGAGTCGCAGTTGTTCCTTTTCCTTTAGTTCCAGTTACGCCGATTATATTTTTAGTTGGGACAAGGTTAAAAAATAGGTTTAATGGACTTGATAATTTAGTAGTTTTATTTTTTAAAGCCTCCTGAATTCCTGGACAGTTTAATGGCCAACCAGGAGAACGAAATAATAAAGAAAAGTTTCCTAAATTTTTATTAAAGCCTGTGCCTAATTGATAGTTTATTTTTAGATTTTTTATTTTAATGTTTGGTAGTTTATTTTTATCTCTGAAATCACAAACAGTTACTTCAATGGGAGCGTTATTTTTATCAAGTAACTCTAAAAGCGCAAGATTATCTAGGCCTA
Organism: Candidatus Falkowiibacteriota bacterium; assembly: GCA_903857815.1. GTDB lineage: Bacteria > Patescibacteriota > Patescibacteriia > Patescibacteriales > UBA12465 > UBA12465. The sequence continues at coordinate 14,559 of CAIOGK010000009.1, read as the reverse complement.
GACCTAAAAGCGCAATTTTAGTAAGTTTATTTTTTTTTGTAATTTCCATTTTTTTATATTTACTTAAGTTCTCCCCAGTTATCGCCAGTATGCTCATCGACCGTAATCGGAACTTTTAGTTTTATTACTTCTTGCATGATTTCTCTTATTTTTGGTAGATAGTATTTTATTTTATCTTCTTTAATTTCAAAAATCAATTCATCGTGAACTTGTAAAAGCATGCGAATCTCGTCTTGTTTAGAGCTAATCATCTCCGCGATTTTAATCATTGCCATTTTTATCAAATCAGCTGCTGAGCCTTGGACGGGAGTATTAATCGCCATGCGTTCAGCACTTTTTTTAACGAAGGGAATAGTTGATTCCATATCAGGTAGAGGACGGCGACGTCCAAACATGGTAATTGCGTAACCCTCTTCCCGGGCTTGTTTTATAAAACCATCAATCATTTTTTTAATTCCCGGATAGGTTTCAAAATATTTTTTAATAAATTGACCAGCTTCTGAATAAGAAATACCAGCGCCTTGGCTCAAGCCGTGCGCCCCCTGTCCATATAAAATTCCAAAGTTTACCGCCTTAGCCTCACGACGCATTTCTTTAGTAACCTCTTTAATACTGACGCCGTTAATTCCGGCGGCAGTTGCGGTATGAATATCTTCTCCGGAATTAAAAGCGGACACCATTCTTAAATCTTTAGACATGTGAGCCGCAAGACGAAGTTCAATTTGTGAATAATCGAAACCAATTAGTTTGTAGCCTTTATCGGCAACGAAAGATTCTCTAATGCGCCTACCTTCTTCGGTTCGAGTAGGAATATTCTGTAAATTCGGCTCATTAGAAGAAAGTCTTCCGGTTGCGGCAACTGTTTGATTAAAATTAGTATGAATTTTCCCGGTCTCAGGATTTATCATTTTAGGAAGAGCATTCAAATAGGTCGTTTCCAGTTTATTTAATTCCCGGTAGTCCTGGAGTAAAACAATAATTGGATGTAAATCTTTTAATTTCTCCAATTCATCCTCAGCAGTTGAAAATCCGGTTTTAGTTTTCTTTAAACCATCAGTTGGAATCTCTAAAGTAGTAAATAAAACTTCTTTTAGCTGTTTGGTTGAATTGATATTGAAATCAGAGCCGACTAATTTATGAATTTCACGCTCCAGTTTTTTGATTTTTATTTTTACCTCTTTTTCTAATTTGTTTAACGGTTCAGTCGCTATTTTAACGCCGTGGTTTTCCATTTCTCCCAGAATAGACGTTAAGGGCATTTCTATTTTATTAAAAACATCTTCCAGCTCAAGTTCTTTTAATTTTTTGCTTAAGATTTTTTCTAGCTGTTTAATTAAATCAGCATTCTCACAGGCAAACAAACTTAATTTTTCTGGGTCTGGTCCATTAAAGTCTAAACTTAATTGCCTAGGTTCTTCGGCCTGAATATTTTTAGTGGTTATTTTTTCTATTCCTAGTTCTGAAAAAGCAAGGGCATCTAAATCATGTCGCCTTTCTCCGGGATTGAGTAAATATGAAGCAATCATTACATCAAATTGTATTCCTTGGAGATTTATTCCTAGTTTATTTAAAATACGCCAGTCGAATTTTATATTATGACCAATTTTTTTGATATTTTTATCTTCGAAAACTGTTTTCAATTTTATTAAACGGTTTTTATTAATGGTCGTAAAATAAGCTTCACCCTCTTTTAAGCAAAAAGATATTCCCAGGATTTCAGCTGTAAGAGGATTAGTATCCGAGGCCTCTGTTTTAAAAGCAAATTCTTTTGCTTTGTTTAATTTTTTTAAAAAATCTTCAAATTCGACTTCGCTTTTTAAGAAAGCATAATTAGCTTCTTGGCGGCGTTTCTCGATTTTTTGTTCAATAATTTCCGCGCCCGCCTCGCCTCCTTGATGTGCTTTTTCTAATCTATCCCTTACTTCTTTAACTTTTCCCAAGAGTGATCTAAATTCAAATTCACTAAAGATATTAAGAACCTTATCTAAATTAAAAGTTGCAAAGCGCGCTTTTTCTAAAGAAAGTTCAATTGGCGCTTCACAGTTTATAGTTGCTAATTCTTTACTTAAAAAAGCATTATCGCGAGAGGTTGTTAACAGCTCTATTGTTCTGGGTTTTATTTTTTTATCATTTTTTTCCGCCGCCTTATAAACCCCGTCTAAATCGTTAAAATCTACTAAAAGTTCAACGGCTGTTTTTTCGCCGATTCCTCGAACTCCAGGGATGTTGTCACTCGGATCACCGCGCAAAGCCTTGTAATCGATTACTTGTTCGGGAGTTAAATTATATCTTTCTTTGATTTTATCTCTATCATATAAGACGCTATCAGATAATCCGCGGCTCATGGTATAAACTTTTGTCTTATCGCTAACTAACTGAAGGGTATCCATATCACCAGTCATGATAACTGTTTCTAGATTTTTTTCTTTTTCCGCCTGTTTACATAATGTTCCAATTAAATCATCAGCCTCAAAACCAGTTTTTTCAAAAATTGGAATATCAAAAACTTCCGCGATTCTTTTGACAAGGGGAATCTGTTCGTATAACTCATCTGGCGCCTTAACTCTAGTTGCCTTGTATTCGGCGTATGCCTCATGTCTAAAAGTTTTGCCAGCTTTATCTAAAGTTAGTATTACATATTCAGGATGAAATTCATTTAAGGATTTTAGTAAGAAAGAAGTGAATCCATAAACGGCATTAACTAAAACCCCATCCTTAGTTCTAAGGGTTGGCGGGAGAGCATGAAAACTGCGATGAATAATCGCATTTCCATCAATAATTATAAGTTTTGGTTTAGTTTTCGACATAATATTAGTTTATCATATAGTTTCAAGAATTTCTATTTGACTAAATTGGGGTTTTCTTTTAAGATGACTGGAAAAATAGTTATTTAAAAATTAAATTAATTTCTAGTATTAACCAAAAAAAATTTACTGATGAAACAAATTTTTGTTATCAATGAATCACCAAGTGATGTTTTTTCAGAACATCTCTTAGGCAAGAAATCTCTAGAAGTAATTCGAATGAGAGTTCTAGAAAATCCAGATTTAAATCACGTCGAACTCATTTTAACTGTTAATTATCGGTTAATTTTAGCGGAGCGTATTAAACAGGAACATCCCAACATTAAGGTTGTTGCCGTTTTTGGCGGGCACAAAGATTTCCAGTCCGTTATGACTGTAATTTATGGTCAAAACGATTATGATTATTTCAATTATGGTAGCTGGAAGGAATTTGATAATCTTCTTTTGAATGAACAGCCTCGTCAACCAAAGTATTTAATTCATAAACGCGAAGAATCACTCCGAACTCATTTTGATCGAGACCTTAGTATTTATAAGCCAAACCTTTCTTTGCTTAATGCCTTTTCTCCAGCTATGGGCAGGACTGATTTTCCCGAATTTTTGTACAGTTCAATAAAATTATCATTTCATTATTTACAATGGTATCAGAATTGGATTATTGAAGTGAGAAAAATTTTTGTTCCTTTAAGTTCGAGGCCAAAGAAAAGAATTAGCCAGTTAGAGATATCACTTGTAAATGAACATCGCGGTTTGCCAATTTTTAGTTCTGGGGATGGCGTTGTTTTATTAAATAAGTATGATAATGAAATTTTCCTTGAAGACTGTGAAAATGTACCGATTAAAGTTTCTGTTGCGCAATCTGCTGTTGATAATGTAATAATTAAATTTTCTAAGCAAATTAATGCTGTCCAATTATTGGACATTGCTAAAATTAGGCTTGATACTTTTGTTTTGAGTAATCGAATCGCTCAAATGAGTCGCAACATAAATTTTTTGCTTGCCGAAGGTTCAAATCCTCGAGAAATTTCTAACGAATTACCCCGACCAGCTTATTTACTTCTTAGTAATGCTTCTATTTATTCATCTCGAGAAGCTATTAGCTATCCTTCAGAGGTTATTTTAAATACCACAACTAAAAAAATACTGCGAGACTCTAGTCAAATGATCGCTTTAATGGACATGCTTAGTGATAAACCGGTATCTTTAATTACTGGTCCTCCGGGGACAGGCAAGACTTTTACTTCTGCAGTGGCAGTAGATAATTTTGTGAGGAGGGGGGCTAATGTTTTACTTGTATCCCATAGTAATCTGGGAGTTGATAATCTCCTGGCAGAAGTCGCAAATCATGTTGATCATGATCGAATTTGTCGTTTGGGGAATGACTCGGAAGTGATTGATGAGAGGGTTAGAAAATTTAACAGAGGTATTAGCAAAGCTTATAATAAGCCAAATTATTTAGAGGACTTTAAATTTAGAACTGGGGCGCTTAGTGATTCTGAACAGGGATCTGTAATGGCTTGTACTATTGATGGGTTTTTAACTCTTAAAATTTTTAGAGATGGTTATTATAAACCAGATATTATTTTTTGTGACGAAGCGAGTCGTGGATTATTTGCCGAGAAAGCACCATTGATTATAGCCGCAACACAAAAGATAATTTTTATTGGCGACAATAAGCAATTAGGCAATATCCCTATTCCCATGCCCATTATTGAACATTTAAGAACAACCGGTTTTTCGGATAAATCCGTAGAACAGTTTAATCAGGGTTTTTTCAACTCGTTAGTTGGGGATCAATACATGTTAACTAGCACACTGTTAGTTAATCGTCGTTCATTGCCGCGGATTGTTGAAATAGTAAATATTTTTTACGATGGAAAACTTATTCCGGGTCGCTTCAATCCTTATAATGAAGGGGATGTAATATTCCTAGATACTAAAAATATTGAAGCTGACGAAAAAAGGGATGGAACATCTTGGCTTAACCGTTTTGAGGTTAATATCATTGCTAAGAGATTTCTTGGTCAATCAATTAAGCATGTTAAAGCGGGCGGAAAAATTAATGATACAGTTATTATTACACCCTATAAACCGCAGGAAAAAGCCTTGAAGCAAAAATTACGTAATCAGCTTCTTTATCATGAAGCTTTTGTGGGACAGACGAGTCCACAAAATATCGATGACATCTTAGAAAAGGCGGTTATTACAGTTGATGCAATTCAGGGAGGGGAAAGAAAATTTGTTTTTATTTCCTTTGTTCGTTCTAATAATAGGCAAGACATCGGTTTTAATAAGGATATTCGTCGCATTGATGTAGCAATATCTCGCGCACAAGAGCTTGAATTAATAATTTGTAATTCGCAAACATTTCTTGCCTGCGGGCATGAACCGATTGCCTCTGCTTTCTTACAGATTATTCAAATAGTCAAGAAATATAATAGATATTTTGTTTTAAATCAAAAATAAAAATAAAAAGAATAAAAGGCAGCTCAATTGAGACTGCCTTTTTGCTTTCTAATTTACCTTTTGCTCTACTCGGCGAGAGGATACGCCTCTTTTTAAGTGCGATAGATTTGTTTACAGGCATAATAGTTCCTCTTTTTCTAATATGCCCTTTTCGCGGCTCCTTTGAATTCGCATATCAACATCGGTAGTGCTTTTTTTGATATTTGAATTTTGGTTTCAGGTAATACTGAAACCGATTGCTCGCTCAACATCGCTAAGTGAATAGTTGCATAAGCATCTTGAGTGCTTATAAACATTTTATTTACTAGAGACGCTAGCGAGAAGGAGCCAAATACCAGAATGCATAAAAATTTTTTCATGATTTCCGATTTTTGGTTATGCGTTTATATTAATAAAAGAAAGAAAAAAGGTCAATGGTATATAAAAGTAAAAAGCGCCTTTTGGTAAAGACGCCTTTTGGTTTAGAATTTTTCAGTTTTTTGTTGTTGCTGTAATTTAGCTTTTTGTATAGGACTTATTGTGACTAAAAGTCCATAATGCTTTAGACGTCTCTTGGTGAGACTCGGCGGGATTGCGATTGAAACTTTGTTGTTTCAATCCGAGGATTAAGCTGTTAATTAAATTGTCATAGGTATAATATTTCCTCTGCTATTATACCTCTGAGTGAGGCTCCTTTTGGTGAAAACCAGCCTTTTTTCCGTGTAGGTAAAATGGTGATTTTTGTCCCTATTAGCGAAGGGACTGTTTGCTCAGCAAGATTAAGTGTTGCAGGAATGGTCGGTTCAAGACCGAATATTTCCGGAAACGCAACTGTTCGGAAGTCCGCTTGTATTAGCACAAGGCTTTTAAGGGACTCATCCGGGTACTTTACTTGTGAGAAAGGAACCAAACTTAGAATCAAAACAAGAAACAAAATTTTTATCATGTTTGCTCTGAATTTTGGTTATGTTGCTATATTAGCAAAAGGATTAAAAAAGGCAAGGGGGTTTTATCAACAGCCTCTCCGGTATTTTAAAAAAGAAAAAAAGGCTCCATGGAAGGTAGCCTTTTCTTTTTCGATACTTTACTCAACCGGACCTACTTTTTTTGCAACATCATTGCGTTCGCCTGAAAAAAAATTTTTGTGAATGATTTTTTCATTATTTCTTAATTTTTTAAAAATTGAGAAACCAATATCACATAGTTTTAATAAGCTAGGCTTATTAAATTAGAAAGAACAATTAGGTTCTTCTGAGCGGACCAAATTAGTCCAGGGAGATTTCTTGTATAATTATATTTTAATTCCTTTACTTTTTAGTGTCAATATAAGATGATATAATTAATATAGGATAAAGAGCATTTTATGATAAAAAAAGAAATTATAGTTTCTGGTTTAAAAATCAGTTATTCAATTAGCCAGGGCTTTAATGCGTCTCGGGCCGTTGTTTTCTTGTCTGGTTGGAAATCACCGGTTGATTTGTTTTGTTCAGTTATGGGAAATACTCCAAATTTATTAGCTATTAACCTTCCTGGCTGGGGTGGGAGTGAGGCGCCCAAAGAAACTTGGGGATTAGTAGAATATGCGAAATTAGTGAAAGCCGTTTTACAAAGATTAGAAGTTGTAAGCCCAATTTTGATCGGTCATAGCGTTGGCGGAGCAGTCGCGGTTGAATATTTAAGTTCTGGCGAGAAAGCTCAGAAAATAATTCTACTCGGTGGCGCGATTATTAGAGAAAGACTTGGTCGTTCGCAGCTGATGTTTATAGGAGCTAAAGTTTTTCGCCTTCTCTTTCCGTTTATAAATAAAAAAATGCGAAAACGTTTAGCTGGCAAATCACTTAGTCCTGATTATATGGAGGCCGGCGAAATGGAAGAAATCTATAAGCGTTTAATAAGTGAAGATAGACAAGAGGCGTATCTCAGATTAAATTTACCAATAATTTTAATTTGGGGAGAAGATGATAAGGCGACGCCATATTATCAGGCGGAAAAATTAAAAGTCCTGAATGATAAAGCTATTTTAGAAATCATCCCTCAGGCTGGACATTATGCTTTTTTGGATAAACCCGATGAATTTAGAAAAATATTCTTTAAATATTTATGAACATTATTCGCAGTTTAATTTATATTTTACAGCGTGAAGATTATAATCCGAAAAGATTTTTAGCTTTCGTTTACTCTGATTTGCGTTGGTATGCTTACGAAAAAAGACAGGCGATTGATTGGACGCTAAAAGCAAAAGCTATTTATTATTCGTGTTTGTTGCTTATTAGTATTTTAATTATCGGCGCAGTTTATCTGTTGCATTTTTGGACCATCATTTTTGTAATTATTTTAATCCCGCTTTTACCGATTCTCGCTCTCTTGGTTTTATTTTGTTTTTCTCCGCTGGATTATTTTTTAAAGAAGCGAGTAATCGTTCAAGCTAAGAATATTTTAAGTAAAATAAAAACGCCAGTCATTGGTATAACCGGAAGTTACGGGAAAACAAGTTTAAAGGAAATATTAGCGGTTGTTCTTAGCAGTGGCTTTAAAATCGTTAAGACGCCTAATAATATCAATACTGATTTAGGGATTGCTTATTTTATAATTGCTCAACAGAAAGAAATTGCCGAAGCCGATTTTTTTATTGTTGAGATGGGCGCTTATCAAATTGGTGATATCGCTAAAATTTGCGATTTAATTAGCCCTAAATATTCTTTTTTAACTGGAATTAACGAGTCTCATTTAGAGAGATTTGGCGGCATAGAAAATACTATTAAAGCGAAATTTGAATTAGCGGAAAGAACGGCTAGAAAAGTTATCCTTAATTTTACCGATGAAAATGTGAAAAATAATTATACCCGATTTAAGTTATCCGATGTGATGGGCGTAGATTATTCTTCGGTGAGCGAGATTAATTTTTTACCAAATTTTTTTGGTCTATCTTTTGATTACGACGGAAAAACTTTTTCTACAAAACTGCTCGCTAAACATAACATCATCTTAATGGCTATGGCTTTAGCTTTGGCAAAAGAATTGAGCCTAGATTTAAATAAAGCGATTGTCCCTATTGCCGCTATGCCAATTATTAAAAATCGCTTAGAGCCTATTTCAAATACCGCTTCTAATTTAATGATTATCGATGATAGCTACAATGGGAATTTTAATGGTTTTGTAAGTGGACTAGAAGTTTTGGATCGTGCTCCGGGGCGCCGTTTGGTTATTACTCCTGGCTTAGTGGAGTTGGGAGAAAAAAAAGAAGAACGTCATCGCGAAATTGCTCATTTATATGCAGCTAAGAAAATAGATTTAGTTTTAATCGTAAAAAATAGCGCCACAAATTACATAATCGATGAGTTTAAAAAAATTGATTTTTCAAATTATAAAGTATATTCTGATGCTATATCAGCCCATAATGATTTAGGTGCAGTTTTGAAATCAGGCGATACAATAATATTTCAAAATGACTGGCCGGATAATTATAAATAATAAATATATGAAAGGAATAAAGACAATTGGGGTATTTTTTGGAGGCAAAAGCCCAGAACATGACATCTCGGTTATTACCGGAGAACTTATTATTTCTGTTTTAAAAAAAATGCCTGAGTATAAAGTTATTCCAGTTTATCTTGATAAACAGGAAAGATTCTTTATTGATGAAAAACTTGATAGCTTGGCTTTTTTTAGTGCCGATGGTTATCAGGCTAATTTATCTTCATTTGGTGCTTATAGCTTAGATTTAGATGCTTCCGAATCTTGTTTAGTTTTTATTAAAAATGGTTTATTTTCTAAAAAAACAATTAAAATAGATTTAGCTTTTCCGGCTTTCCACGGTAATCTAGGCGAAGATGGTTCTATGCAAGGGCTTTTTAATGTTTTTAATATTCCTTATGTTGGTTGTGATGTTGCTCCCTCTGCTATTGCGATGGATAAAGTTCTTACCAAGATTTTTTATCAAGGCTTAGATATTCCGACCACAAAATTTGTTGCTTATAATCGTTCTCAGTGGGAAGAAAAAAAGACCACTATCTTAGAAGAAATAAAAAATGGTTTACAATGGCCAGTTTTTGTTAAGCCGCCTCACCTCGGTTCTTCAATCGGAATTACTAAAGTAAGTAATTTTATCGAATTAGAACAAGCTTGTGAAGTTGCCCTGCACTATGATGATCAGTTACTAGTTGAGGAGAGCGTAGAAAATTTATTGGATGTTACTTGTGCAGTTAGAGGTTATAAAAATCCTCAAGCCTCCTTACTCCAGGAATCTTCTTTTAGCTCAGATTTATTTAGTTATGAAGATAAATATTTAAATGATGGCGGCGCTCAATTAGGTCAAGCCGAGAAAAAAATAATTATTCCCGCAAATTTAGACGAAGTAACTACTAAAAATATTCAGGCCGTCTCTTTAAAGGTGTATGGTATTTTGGGGTGTTCTGGAATTGCCCGATTTGATTTTCTTTATAATAAAGTTACTAAACAATATTTTGCTAACGAGATTAATCCTCTTCCGGGAACTTTATATCATCATCTTTGGGAGAAGAGTGGAGTAGTAATTGATGAATTAGTGCGTGATTTAATTAAAGATGCGCTTATTCGTCAGACTGAGAAAGATAATTCAACTCATAGCTTTACTTCTGAAGTTTTAGGTCAGCTAAAGAGCTTAAAATTAGCTCATAAATAATAAACTAGAATTTTTATATTTTCGGTTGAATATAATTTTGCATCTTATTGAGAGAGGGCGTAAAATTTTGAAGATTATTTCTTAATTCTAGATGTAAGCTTTCATCATTTTTATATTCAGCAGCTTGTTCAAGCAGGGAATTGATTAATTTTCCGTATACTAGCATTTCGTCTTTTGTTAATTCTTGATTATCAGTAGTTAAAGATTTTAAAATATTATTCATTTCTGATTTTTCAAGATTAAAATAAAAAATTGGGATGTGGTTAAGATTTTTCCTTTCTAGCGAGCCTGCTTCGTTAATAGTTGCGCCGTATTTTATTTTGGCGCCGCCGCTTTGCATTTTTTTATCTATTTTTAATTTCTTTTTCTCGCCATCATCTTTAGCAGAGCTTCCTAAAATCGCATCATCTAAACCGCAAATCACCGCGCCAGTTTTTTTATCAATTATTAATTGATCAGCGCCGTTTTCATAATCATCATAAGTTGAAGCGCGAACAATAATAAATTCTTCTCGTAAAACTTTATCAAATAATAAGGTGGTCGAAATTTCAGCGATGTTAGCTGGATTTTTTTCTCTATCAGCCAACATGAGCTCTTTAGTTTTTCCACTATCTTGAGCCCATAGAGTTTCTTTGGCATCAATTAAAGCGCGACTTGACTCTTCATCATTTCCGCTCATTTTTATTTGACCATTTATTTCTAAAAAATCACCATGTTGAGCATTCAGTCTTTTGGCTAAGTTTTCAAGACGTATATTTAATTCTGGTAAATAGGTCTCTGGAGACGGTATTTTGGGTTTATTTGTAAATTGGCTTAAGTCAATTTTAGCTCCTGGTTTAATGCCTGATAGATATTCAATCCCCATAAATTTAGAATTATTTTTTATCTCAAACTACCTTATTTATAGCATATTATGCTTCAGAGCAAAAGTAGCTCATATTTACTCTATATTGACATTTCTTGCTTTTTGTTTTAAAATGCCCAAGTTCTTTAAAAATTTTATGTTTAACTCAAAATAATCACAAATGAAAGAAAAAAATGATGTTTTAAGTGTAAAAATCGCTAAAAAAATTAGCGCTTTGTTTATTGATTTAGATGAGACTTTGTGGGAAGGAATTCTCGCTCACGGAGAAACGGTTTCTTTACATAGTGACCGTTACGAAATCATTAAATTCATGTATGACCGGGGAATTCAGATTTTTGCTGTTTCTTCTAATGATTTGGTTGATGTGGAAAAAACTTTTTCCAGATTATCCATTGACCGCAACCTGTTTACTTATGTTTTAGCGAATTGGGAGCCGAAAATTAATAATATTCGGCAGCTCTTGGAGCTAACGGATATAAGACCGGAAACTGCTGTTTTTGTTGATGATAACGAAGCCTTGTTACGTGAAGCTGAAGATTTAATTCGCGGCATTCATGTTTTATGTCCTGAAGATTTAGGGATACTTAAACATGCTAAAAGTGTTTCTTGTCGCTCTAAGGAGTCAGTAAGTGATGTTAAGGCTCGTCAGAATCGTTATCGTCTAAAAATTACAGAACGCAGTCAAAAAGGCTTTCATTTAGAAGTACAAAAAAGTCTTGGCAAAAGTATTTGCGTTGCCGTTCCTCCTGCTAGTGGTTTATATCGAATTATTAAACTACTGTTTACTACTCATCGTTTGAATTTTAATCCGGATCAATTTGAGTCTGAGGAAAAATTAATTGAAAGTATTTTTTCCAAGTTAAACAACGGACGTATAGTTTATGCCGTTTCTGCTTTTCAGCAAGAAATTTCCCTTGGCTTAATAGGTGCTTTTATTGTTCATGTAAATGGCGAAGATGCTGTTATTGAAAATGCTACATTTTCTTGTAGCTCGATGGGGCTAGGTTTCGAAGAAAAAGCAATTTTAGTATTGATTAAAAAATTAAAGAATCAAGGTGTTAAAAAATTATCTTTAACATTATCCTCTTCAAGTACGAATGCGCGCATTCAGAAAATTTTATGGATTTTTGGCTTTGAACTAGAGAATCAAATTGTTAATTCAAACGGAATAATCAATTGCGTTTTCACGCTAGAAGTTGATCGGTATAAAACTAAAAATCAGTTTGCCTGGATAACTGTTTCTGATAATTTAACTTTAGAATATCCTGGCATGCCGGATGTAATTGATTTTTTTACACGTGAAGTTGTTCCTTTAATTAAACGAGGCTCTCTAATCACAAATCTTGGTTCTGCTCGTGGAGAAGTTTTAGGTTTACTGCAACAAAATCAACGTGAAAAGTTTGAGGCGATTATAAAAAATGCTGACACTATTATTTCTAACGTTGATTTAGAATTTATTCCCGAGGAAAATAATATTGTCGGGGATGCGGAAAATTTACCTGATTTTTTTTACGATGAAACGCAAAATCATGTTTGGGCGTTTGAGTTACTGGAGCACACCTACCATCCCTGGAAGGTGTTAAATGAGATGATTCGTATTTGTAAGGTTGATGGTTACATTGTTGTCACTGTTCCAGGTAAAAGTTTTCCTAAGCATGAGTACCCGGTTGATTTATGGAGAATCGGGCCAGAGGCTTTGGTGCAAATTTTTTCCTCTAAGTTTTTTCTGCCGATTGCTTTTAAAAATATCGGTCCGGAAGATAATTTACGAAGAACAATGGCGATTTTTAAAAAGATCGCGCCTACGCCACAAGATTTTGTTAAACCATTTAAGGCTGACTCATTTACCGGTGGTAATTTTAATCAAATTAATGGCATTATTTATTTTGATTAAATAATATAAAAATTAATGTAAAACAAAACCCCTTAGCTTATAAAGTTAAGGGGTTGTTTTTTTGTGGACCCTATCGGATTCGAACCGATGACCCTCTGCTTGCAAAGCAGATGCTCTAGCCAGCTGAGCTAAGGGCCCAGATTGATAATTCCAGGTTGGCTGTAAAAAGATTATCAATTGTTTTCTTTTTGGTCAAGAGACAGGAGTTAATTTATAGATAATAGCTGTTTATTGAGGGGGTTGGTTGTATTTTAAAAGTGGGCCCAGTAGCCACAACATAAAACTATTACCGCTACCGGTCATAGTAACGATTCCCAAAAACAGTAAAATAATTCCGACTAATTTATAACCTAGTCTTGAACCGCCATCTGAACCTAGTTTCTCTTCAAACCAGGCAATGCGCCCAAAATTAGTCATAAACCATTCGGTTTTAATAACTAAAAAAGCGCCTGCAGCAGTTAAAATTATTCCTAAGAATATTTGCCCCATATTATTTTATATAATTAAGTGGATTATATTTTTTACCATTTATCATAACTTCAAAATGAATGTGTGGCCCAGTTGACCAACCAGTGGAGCCCATAGCGGCAATATTTTCTCCCCTTGAAACTTCATCTCCAACTTTAACAAATAGTTTACTAGCATGAGCATATCTGGTTTTTTTACCGCCACCGTGATTAATAACTACATTATAGCCGTAACCATTGCTCCAGCCAGCAAATTCAACTGTGCCCGATTCAACAGCGTATAGCGGAGTTCCAACTTTATTCGCTACATCTAAGCCAGTATGTCTCCATGAATAATATTGAGTAATGCGATGTCCAACTGTTGGCCAGGCCATTTTTGCCCCAGTTGGCGAACTATTTTCATTTGGAGATTTAACTAAATCTCTGATAATCGATAATCCAGTGCTGCCGTTATTCGTTCTTCTTGTAGTTGCTACGGCAGTCGCTATTTTTCTTCCTCCCGGGACAATAATTTTATCACCGATTTTTAGAGACCCGCCGACGTTGTTACTACTTAATATTTTTTCTGCCTCAACATCGTATAAATTAGCAATTTTAGAAATGGTATCCCCGCTCTTAACTGTATGAACTACACCGCTGTACGGTAAAATGGTTAAGGTATCGCCCGGTCTAATTAAACTAAAGGCCGTTAGGTTATTTGACCATAGAATTGTGTTAACAGTAATATCAAATTTACGAGCAATGTTGCTAACAACATCTCCTTTTTGAACAGTGTAATATATTATTTCATTTCTTTGTGGAATTATTCCATCGTTAGCTAAGTTGGATCCGATGATGCGCGGTTTAATCGCTAAACCATCCTCGTTAACAATTACTAAGGAATTATATTGTTCATCTTCGGTGATGTTAACTAATCCAGCTTGTTTTTCGATTGTGGAAAATGAATCAAGATATTTTTCTTTGCCCGCAGCCTTTAAGCTAGACGGCGTATATGATTCTTCAATTAACTCTTCACTCTCTAATGAACTGAATTCATTCTTTACTAAATTTGCCATGATAGTTTTTGGTATTAAACTATCCATGGTATTAGTTTTACCTTTACTATTAGTATTAGAAATAATAAAGAAGATACCAAGAACGGTAATTATTATAAAGACAGAATTACTTCGGATTAGTTGTGATGAAGTTTTTTCTTTGAGATTATTTTTTTTAAAGCGAAAAACTTGAAAATATATCTTAACTAATATTTTATAAAAAAATAGCTTAAAGAATAAGCGAAAAAAGCCGGCAATAAGCCGGAATGAGCCCGACATTAAATCTCCTAGAATATGTAAAGATTTAATGGCGATTAAGCCGCTTTCAACAGCTAATTTCTTAAATTGGCTAGTCTTAGTAGTTTTGATATATTTTTCGTATATTTCTGT
>CAIOGK010000008.1 GCA_903857815.1 Candidatus Falkowiibacteriota bacterium | reverse complement strand
AATTAATTATTTAATTCTAACCTAAAAATAAACTCTTGTCCATATTTGACATAAAAATAACAACCTCGTAAAATAATAAGAATCTAATCGGACTTTTAAATAAAAAATAGCATCATGGCAGAAAAAGTATCTCTCTTAAAAAAATGGCTTTTATTTTTAGGAATAATTGCCTTCTTGGCCTTTATTGCCGCTCTGGTAGCCTCTATAATAGGCATCGCGGCAATTGCAACAATTACCTCAGCCGTCCTAATCGAAAGCAAATTAGCGCCCCCATCAAAAAGATGGATAGTTGTCTTCGGCGCTTTTATGGCTATGGAAACCGGATTTCTGATTATGAGCATTTTTACTATCGGCTTAGTTAGTTTAGCGCCCACGACTATTATTCTATTAGGATTAACAGAAGGCGCATTATTTTTTCTAATCGGCTACATAGGTAGGATCGTTATCCAAATGAATGCTAAAAAATAGTTATTTATTTGGATAACAAAAAGGAGCCCGTTGCTCCTTTTTTTATTTTTTATAAAACAATTCAATTAAACAATTGGCGAGAAACTTCTCAAACGTTTAACCGTTGCCTTAAGGGCTTTAATTGTATAATCAATTTCTACCTTAGTATTAAAACGACCAAAAGAAAAACGAATATTACTATTTAAGAAATTTTTATCTAATCCCATTGATTTTAGAACATAGGAAGCGCGTAAATCAGTTGCCGAACATGCGGAACCAGTTGAAACATAAATTCCTTTATATGATAGGTCCATTAAAATCGCCTCCCCTTCAATATAACCGAACATGATATTCAAATTAGCGGGAACACGTTTTTTTAAACTTCCATTAAGGCGAACTTCGGGAATTTCTTTCTGAATACTTTTCCAAAAATAATCGCGCAAAGCGGTTATCTTTTTTAAATATATTGTCCTATCTTTGTAAGCTAATTCCAAAGCTTCCGCTAAACCAATAATTCCTGGGATATTATAAGTCCCGGATCTTAAACCATCTTCCTGTCCACCGCCGATAATCATCGGTTTTACTTTTAATTTACGATTAATATAGGCGACTCCCACTCCTTTTGGACCATAAAATTTATGAGCTGATAAACTCAAAAAATCTATGCCCATTTTTTTAATATCCAACTTTAAATATGGAATTGCTTGAACGGCATCAGTATGAAAATAAGCACCATGCTTATGAGCAATTTTAGCTAGAGCCGTGATATCTTGAATAGTTCCAATTTCATTATTAACCGCCATGACTGAGACTAAAATAGTTTCGTTATCAATTAATTTTTCTAGTTCCGCTGGTTCTATAATCCCCTCTTTATTAACCGGAAGATATTCAACTTTAAATCCTTCACGGGCTAAAAACTTAACCGACTCCATCACGCAGGGATGCTCAATCGCGGAAACGATAATTTTATTTTTTTTATCCGTTCGATTAGCTAGGGCAACACCTTTAATAATTAGGTTGTTTGCTTCAGTCGCGCCTGAAGTAAAAATCACTCCGTTTGTTTCCCCTCCAATGAGTTTTGCAACCTTCTCCTTAGCCTTCATGAGGTCGCTAAAGGCGGTTTGGCCTAAAGCATGGATAGATGAAGCATTTCCATATTCTTTAGTGAAATAAGGCTCCATTTTCTTTAAAATGCGCGGGTCGAGCTTAGTCGTCGCGGCATTATCTAAATATACTTGCATATAAAAAATATTAAATGATTAAGTATTATAATTATAGTCCTTTCAAGCATATTTTCAAGTTTAGAGAATAAAAAAACCGGCAACCTTTTTTGGCTGCCGGGTTAAGAACGTTAAAATTATTTTACATTAAATTAAATCGAAAGGAAGAACAAACACTGTTTCATCGGGACCGGGTCCAACGGACACGATTCTTGGAGTTGCTGGTACTGCCGCAAAAATATATTTCAAAATATTTACCAAGTTCTCTGGTAAATCAGAAACGTGTTCAGCATCACGGATATCTTCCGTCCAACCTGGGAATTCTTTATACAAAGGTTTGCAATAATCGAGCACTTCCGGAAAAACGATGGCTGTATCAATTATATCCCCTTTTGTTAAAACTGTATCCCCATAATTAAAGTCGGGACCAACATATTCATACGAATAACAAATTTTTATAATATCCATTCCTGTAAGAACGTCCAGCTTCGTTAGGATAATTTGATTAGCGCCACCATTAAGGGCATAACGCGATAAAGGTAAATCGAGCCAACCGGTACGACGAGGACGACCAGTAGTCGCCCCATACTCACCAGCTAAACGACGAAGAACAATGCCTTGGGCAAAAGGACTAGTATCGTTCAAAGTTGCGCCGATAAACATGTTCTCTTCTTTTTCGCGACTACCACCTTCATTGCACCACATTTCTGATTCCTTCTCTCCCATTTCAGTTGGGAAAGAGCCCTTACCAACCCTGGTCATGTAAAATCCTTTGATTATTCCGAAGGAAACATCAATATCGGATTCTCTTAAACCAGCGCCTTTTGCCATTCCCGCCAAAGAACAATCCGAGGAAGTAACAAATGGATAAGTCCCGTAATCAACGGATAGCAAATAACCCTGAGCACCTTCAAGTAGGATATTTTTCTTTCCTAAATAAAAACGCATTAGCACATCCGTATCTTCAATCATGTCCCTCAGCTCTTTTCCGTACTGCAAATACGATTGGAAGATGGCCTCAAAATTAAATAACTCCTCATCGCGACCGATAAATTTACCATTCTCAAGGTGTTCACAATCCATAATTTTACGAGCCGCTTCATAGCCCCCGAGACCACCGATTATCATTGTGTGATAATCAAGCGCTTTTTTCAATTTGCGACGAAAAATTTCTGGATTCAAGAGATCATTCATGACAATTCCTCTTCTCGCTACGTGATCGGTATAGCATGGCTGAATTCCTTTACCAGTGCTGCCGATTCTTTCTTTGCCGGCTTGAGCTTCACCAAGTCTATCAAGAACGACGTGACTCGGTAAAATAACTTTTGCCTTAAGGGAAATACGTAAATTATCACAAGGAAATCCCTTAGACTGCAAAAAAATAATTTCTTGAAGCAAGGCCCTAGGATAAATTACGGTACCAGTTCCAATAATATTTACTTTATTGGGATCGGTGATTCCACAAGGAATCAAATGCAATATATATTCCACTCCCTCAAAGATGATTGTATGTCCGGCATTATCGCCGCCGGTTACCCGAGCAATGATATCGGCCCATTTAGAAATCAGGGATACAAATTTGCCTTTACCGGTATCGCCAAATTGGTTGCAACTAATCGCAATCACTCTTTTCTTGTGCAAAAATTCATTGCCAAAATTTGCTCGCAAGAACTGTTCTAACCGATATTCCACGGTTTCGTCTTTTTCTTTTTTCATTTTCAGTATTTTTTTGGTTTTCAACTAATTAGCGCGCCGATAATTTGGAGCGTCTTGCATGCCCTCAACATGAGGATGCGATTCAGCGGATCCAGAAGAAGACATGCGACAAAAGTCCGCCCTCTTTTGCAGCTGATATAAACTAGAGGCGCCAACATAGCCCATACCGCTACGTAAACCGCCTGTGAGCTGGAAAAGAATATTAGCCACATCGCCTTTGAAAGCAATTTCGGCCTCTACTCCTTCGGGGACTAACTTGTCCCCGGTATTTCCAGTTTGTCCGTAACGCTCTCTCGAGCTTTTGTTGTCGAGCATCGCCCCCAAAGAACCCATGCCTCTGTAAACTTTTACCGACTTCCCGTTCTTGAATAAAACTAAGCCGGGTGATTCGGTTGTCCCGGCCAAAAGCTTTCCCAACATTACACTCTCTGCTCCGGCCGCTAAGGCAATTGTAATATCACCCGAATATTCAATTCCGCCATCAGCACAAATTGGAATACCGCTTCCACGAATAGCTTTCGCACATTCATAAATAGCAGAAACCTGTGGATGGCCGATACCGGCAATAATCCTGGTAGTACAGATGGAACCTGGGCCTTGCCCAACTCTAATTCCATCTACACCAACATCAAGTAAATTACGAGCGGCTTTGGCTTCGGAAACATTTCCGGCAACAACATCAATATCAGGATAACTATGCTTAAGATATTGAACCATTTGAAATACATCTCTGGAATTACCATGAGCAGTATCTACTACAAATACATTCACTCCCTTAGCAGCTAAAAGTTCAGCTCTAAGCTTATCATCGCCGGTAACACCAATCGCTGCGCCAACAAGTAAGCTCCCATTTTTATCCAAACTATAGCCCTGGGCATCATTAGTCATAATTCGCTTTACGTCCTTCCAGGTATAAATTCCGGACAGTACCGCCCCTCTATCAGTAATCGGCAAAATTTTCTTATGCCGTTCCTGCATCATTTGATAAGCACCTTTTACATCAAGATGTTCGGCCGATATGATATCGGTCGACATGATATCAAAGATTGTTTTGCCTTCGACATCGTCACAAAACTCAAAATCGTTACTAGTAACAATTCCGATTAAACGTCTTTCGCCATCAACAACCGGAAAAGAGGAAAAACCATAATCCTTCTGGTCTCTCATTCGTAAAATATCACCAACCTTATCGCCCCCCTTAACACAAATCGGCTCTGCTATAAAGGCACTTAAATGATGCTTTACTTTAGCAACTTGCGCTGCCTGCTCCTCGGGAGATAATCCCTTGTGAATAACCCCCAGTCCTCCAAATTTCGCCATCGCAATCGCCATCTTTGATTCAGTTACCGTATCCATCGGTGAACTGATAATCGGGATGTTAATCGCTATATTACGAGAGAACGAAGACTGGAGTTTGGTTTGGTTTGGTAAGATTTCGGAGAAATTAGTTCTTAATCTAATATCACCAAAACCAAGGGCTAGACCCTGCCTGCTTTGCTTCTTGAAGAAGTCATCGCATTTTCTTGCATTTTCTTTCTTTTTCGTCATAATCAGTAATTTTAAGGTTTCTAAATTGTTAAAGAATATTTAATAAATTGATTTTTTTCAATTCCAGAGATATTACCAGGAAATTAGCTTCAAGTCAAATAAAAAAACCTTACCAAAAGATAAGGTTTCTCGTAATAAATTGCTTATTTTTATAGCCGGTTAGAGCTAAATATTTAGCAGAATACAGGTATCTACACTTTTCGTTTCATACTTATAGCATAGATAGAGCAAGCCTTTGAGCCATTTA
Organism: Candidatus Falkowiibacteriota bacterium; assembly: GCA_903857815.1. GTDB lineage: Bacteria > Patescibacteriota > Patescibacteriia > Patescibacteriales > UBA12465 > UBA12465. The sequence goes on along the minus strand of CAIOGK010000008.1, from coordinate 905 downwards.
GACTTAAAGGTTTTAAGGAGTCCTAATTCAAATTTTTCCATTTCAGCGGTATCTATGCGATAACCAGCATCAAGACATAATTCCAGTCCTAATTTTTTTCCCAAGGGAATGCTAGTAAAATTAGCAATCAAATTAGACCCCTGACAATTATCAAAAACCGATAAAGAATAAACTCTGTCAGTTTTTAACAAAATTGCCGATTGGAATTTTTGTAAGGCTTCGCCATAACAAGCAGACATAGTAAAAACATCTGATTCGAACTTGAGATGATACTCGGGTTTTTCCATTCTAAGGTTAAGCTCGGCACCAATTTTTTCCCCTTCACTTATAGTCCATTTAGCCTTAGCACCAACAGCGGGACTGATTATTTGGCTTTCTACCCAGGTTCCAAATTGTCCAGCAGCACTAAGCGGCATGTTGGTTAGTTCGGTTGATAGAGTTGGCATACGTCCAAATTCCAAACCAATTTTATTCGACTTGGAATGAATTTTGAAAGATACAAAATTGATAACCACGTCTTTATTGTCAGTTCGACCGTATATTCCTACCGCCCAAACATCCAACCAGTTAGACGGTTTCCAAGTTGCCATTCCACCAGCTCGAAAACTATAAGAACTTTCAGCCTTTAATTCGGAATTGAAACTGGTGTTATTTAAAACACCGACATAAATATTGTCCATTACTAAGGAGCTATCCTCCGAGGCAACAATATTTTTAATCTGAGAAAAAGCAGCTAAACTAACTGCCCATAATAAAACAATAACGGTAATTTTTTTCATGATTAATATGGTTTTTTTGTGATTAAATTTTTAAATAACAATAATCGAATATTGTAACATATTTTATACATTAAGTCAATTGCAAAGAGCTCTTAATAATTTTATATTAAATTTTAAATATTGCTT
>CAIOGK010000007.1 GCA_903857815.1 Candidatus Falkowiibacteriota bacterium | reverse complement strand
TTTCTAATTAATTTATATAGCTAGACTACAAAAATGATAAATCAAGTAAAACAAGATTTAGCTAAACGCTTAAAAGAAATTCAAGAAAACCTAGATACTAATAAAGAAATTGGCGTACAAAAACTGGAGCAGCTGAGCACTGAGGTAAAAAAATCATTTGATAAAGCAATTAATTCGCTTGATTTTAAAATTAACATCTTTAACGAGCTTAAAATCCAAAGAGATAATTTAAGGGCGTGGAAAGTTAGTGCTTTAAAAACATTGTTTCCTATTAATTTTAAATATATTTTAAGCATGCCTTTTATATATGGCATGATTATTCCAGGATTATTTTTTCATCTCGGCCTAGAAATATATCATCAAGTTTGTTTTAGACTTTACGGTATCCCGCGAGTAAAACCAGGGGATTATTTTATTTATAATCGACGCTTACTTCCCTATTTAAACTGGATAGAAAAATTAAATTGTTTTTACTGTAGTTATTTTAATAATTTATTACAATACGCTATTGAAATCTCTGGCCGAACGGAGCGCTATTGGTGCCCAATTAAATATGCAACAAAAATAAACCAAACTCATTCTCAATATGATAAGTTTGTAGACTATTTGGACGCCGAAAATTTTCGCGGGAAATGGCAAAATCTAAGAGATTTTTCAGATATTGAACAAGTGGATACCAAGCAATGTGCAAAAAATAATTGTGATTTTAAAAAAGAAAAAACCCGCCTAAATTGACGGGTTTTACAAAACAAATAAGAGATTTATTCAGATATATACTTGGGAATTTCCGGGTAAACACCACCGAAACAACCGCCGCAAATACCACTACCGTAAGCTTCGGCTACTACTTTATACAATCCCGAAACTTGTAAGTAGATAAGCTCATCGGCTCCAATTTCATTTTTAATATATTCTAAACTGCGTTTGTACGCAATTAGTTGTCCCCTGGTTTGGAAATCCATACCATTAGGACAGACATTGGTAATTGGTGGAAAGCAAACACAAAAAGTAACTTTTTTAGCGCCCGCTTCCTTTAGCATGCCGACAATTATTTTTGCCGTATGACTTCTAACAATTGAATCATCGACAACGATTACATCTTTACCGACAACGGCTTCTTTTTTTAAATGAAGCTTTTTTCTAATAACCAAAATCCTTTCTTCGGTTGTCGTCGCAGTAAAAGAACGTGATTGTCCTCCTAAGGGCTCATGGGCCCTTTGAAATACTTCTTCATATAAATCTCCATGATGAACACCAAGGCGCGTACTGAGAATATGAGCCAGCCCCTGAGCGAAATGTTTTCCCGAATCTAAGATAGGAACGACTAAGTCTCCTTGAAGATTAGGATTAGCAAACGCTATTTCTTCGCCAATTTTTCTACGAAAATCTTCATTATAGATTCCCTTAAACTTTGAGCGAGGATTAGAAAAATAAATACTTTCGAAAATACAATAAAATTCTTCTTCCTGTTGAGCATAAATAATGCTCGTAAATTTTTCTGAATTTTTTTCAAAAATAATCATTTCTCCCGGATTTACTTCGCGTAAAAATTCAACACCAGAAAATTGATCGAAAGAAACTGTTTCCGAACAGACCATAAACCCTTTGCCTAATTTGGCAATGCTTAATGGCCTTACCCCATAACGATCGCGAATTGCAAAAATCTTATCGCGAGTAATTATGAGTAAAGAATAAGCGCAATAAACTTGATTTAAAGCGTAAAGAATTGCATCTTCAATTTTCTTTTCTCCCGATGAAAGGATTAAATGAATCAGAATCTCCGTATCAGAAGTGGCATCGAATTTACAACCTTTCTTTTTTAATTCTAACTTTAAATTTTCCGCATTAACCAGAGTCCCATTATGAGCAATTGCAAATGCTCCATATTTTGATTCCGTTACAATTAGCGGCTGAATATTGGCCACTAAACCTGGGTCCCCTTTAGTTGCATAACGACAATGAGCAATTGCCATATTACCAGGTAGCTCTTTGCGAAAACGCTGTTCATTAAAATCTCGGAATTGAACACTAAACGGACCGATACGGCGACGTTCGTATATTTTTCCTTGACGTTGCGATACAACTCCTCCGCCTTTTTCGCCCCTTTTCTCAATTAAAGTTATCAGCTGACCGACAACCCAAGAGGCACTAGGCAAGTTAATTGCCGCTGCTAAACCACAATTTTCGGGAAATAAATCACGAAAATTAAAGCCAGGTTCTTCACTAAATTTTAACTGTAAAGAACTCCCCAATTTCGAACAATTTTTTACCATGTCTATATCTCCTTTAGTTATTAATGTGCTTAATTATATCCAATCATTTA
>CAIOGK010000006.1 GCA_903857815.1 Candidatus Falkowiibacteriota bacterium | reverse complement strand
TATTTTCTTTGCCTGGACTTTTTGATTTAAAAAATAGCCTACTTAATAAAGTAGGCTATTTTAAATTTTTTGGTTAGTTTAGTTTTTTTAATCCAGTTTTTTTCTTCATTCCACTTAAAGGAAGGGTAACTGTAAATTCTGAGCCTTTATTTTCTTCTGATTTAAAGCTTATTTTACCATCAGAGCTATCTAAAATTGATTTTACTATATAAAGACCTAATCCAGTCCCCTCGGTATCTAAAACTTTAACATTATCTGCTCTAAATAGTTTATTAAATATCTTATCTTTTTGTTGATGAGGAATGCCATAGCCGGTATCAGCAACAATAATTTGGATATTCTTTTTATTTGTTACCAAGTTAATTGTTACTAATCCTTTATCTGGGGTATATTTTACTGCATTTGAAAGTAAGTTTTGAAATATAATCCTTGTAAGGCTTAAATCGGCATTTATTAATGGAATATTTGGTTGGTAGTTTTTTATGATTTTTATTTTTTTATTATTAATAATTGGTAATAGCTCCTTAATAACACTTTCGCAAATATCGGTAATGTTTATCATTGTTGGATCAATAACGAAAGTCCCCAATTCTAAACGAGAAACATTAAGCAGGGCATTCACCAAATCAACCATTCTTTTATTTCCGGTATATATTTCACTAACAAAATCTCGCTGCTCGGTGTTTAGCTTACCGGCATCACCAGCTAGTAACATCTCCGCATACCAGTTGATGCTAGAAAGTGGCGTTCTTAATTGATGTGAGGCGAGAGAAACAAATTCAGTTTTTGTTCTATCTATTTCTCGCTCTTTGGTAATATCGCGCTCAATACAAACAAAAAATTCAACCTCTTGTTTATTGTTTAAAACTGGAGAAATGGCAATTTGGGCATCATATTTATCACCATTTTTTCTTTTATTTTTAATAATATCAGTAAATATTTGTTTTTCTGTTTTAATTGTTTCCCACATTTTATCATAATAGCTTTTTTCCATTATTCCACCCCAAGATTTTCCTGCCTTGGAGCCGATAATTTCTTTTGGAGTAAAGCCGGTAATATCGCGAGTCCCACCATTTGCATATAAAATTAAACCATCGGCGTTGGTGATGACAACTAAATCAGAAGCATGATCAAGGGCTAATTTAAATTTTTCTAAGTCTTTAGCTAAATTAACATTTTTATCTTTTTCTATCTCTACATCTTCTAGAATATTCATGATTGCTTTTTGGGCGCCTTCTATGGAAAGTGTTTTTTCTTCTAATTCTTTGGTTTTTAAACTTACCCCGATTTCTAAATCTGAATAGTAATTTTTTAGTTTGTTACTCATCATTTCGATAACTTTTCCTAAGTCTTCTAGTTCATCATTACTGTGAATTGGGCTAATTTGTTTAAAATTTCCTTGACTGATATTGTTAGCCATGTCTTTTAGCTTTTCAATTGGTTTTAAAAATTTATCTAATAAAATTAAAGTTACCAAGGTGAGAATTAGGGCCAGCAGTAAAAGAGCTCCGATGTTTCCTAACATGGTAGTTATCGTCGCCATATTATCCTCCTCAGTTTCAATTGTTAAAAATAGATTGTAAGGGATTATTGGGACAACAGATACAACCTCGTTCATTCCATCTTCTTTATCATAAAATATAGATAATTCAGCTACAGAAATTTGGCGTTCTACTAATTGTTGAGCCTCTTGATATTGTAGGGGCCTTATTTCTATATCAGTATAGGTTTTATCTTTAATTATTTTTTCTTTCATCAGGGGAGATAAATTACCCAAACTGGAATATATTCTTTCTTTGAGATTAGAGTAGATAACAACGCCATTTTCATCACATAGCATTATTTTATCATCTAAATTTTGCGTTTCTTGAATTAATAAATCATTTATATGTTGAGGAATAAGTTTGAATACTAAAACTCCGACAATGTTTCCACTAGCATCTAGACTGGGGGCGGAAAAGTAGTATCCTGGTTGACGGCTAGTAACGCCGATTGCCATCTCGAAGCCATTCTTGCCGCTTAATGCTTCCCGTGCGTATCTCCTAAAAGAATAATCTTTTCCTACAAAAGTCTGGTCAGTCGACGCTAAAGCAACTCCATTTTTATTTAGAATATAGATAGCCGAGTATCTATTTTCAAAATTAATACTATTTAGCCAATTAGTTATTTCTGTTGCATCCCCGTTATTACTTGCTAGCCAATCAGTTAATATTTTACTGTTTGCCAAGCCTTTAGCTAATATATTATTTTCGTGAAGATAAATTTTAATTTTATCGGATATGTTTTGCGTAGTATTTAATAAGATCAATTTTTGACTATTTTGTGCTTGGTGTCTTAAAAATAATCCCAAGCCGGCGCTAGCTATAATAGTGATAAAAAGCGTAAGCCATATCATTATTTTGATAATTTTACTTTTTATACTTTTTGGTGGCATAACAGTTAATTTAAAAATTTTTATTACAAATATAACAATGATAGCTGCACTAAAGTTGTTATTATAGTACCATAATTTATGGTCTCCAGCAAGAAAAAAGGCTTAAATATTTAATTATTTGAAATATTTTATAATCTATGTTAATGTTAATTTATGAAAGAAAAACAAGTAAAAATTGTTAATAAACTTTGGCGATCTACCTTTGATATCGGGTAGGCGTTTTATTGTATAAAATTTTTGTTTAGCAGCCTGCTCAGTATCTTAATTATTGAGCAGGTTTTTTTATTTTATTAATTAATAACACAAAATTATGAAAAACAGTTTTAAATTATTGCCGGATAGTAAGGGTTATTTTGGTAATTACGGTGGCAGAGTTTTGCCTGTAGAGTTAGAAAAAATATTTATGGAGATCGAGCTTGAGTATGTAAAAATAAAGAATGATAAAAAATTTCAGTTAGAATATGCTGATTTATTAAAGAATTATGTTGGTCGTCCGTCACCCTTGTATTTTGCGAAAAATTTAAGTGCAAAATTAGGTGGCGCTAAGATTTATTTAAAAAGAGAAGATTTAAATCATACTGGAGCTCATAAAATTAATCATACGTTAGGAGAGGCTTTATTAGCTAAAAAAATGGGCAAGAAAAAATTATTAGCCGAAACTGGAGCGGGGCAACATGGAGTTGCTTTAGCCACAGCTGCAGCTTTAGTTGGACTCGGTTGCGAAATTCATATGGGCGCGATTGATATTGAAAAACAAGCTCAGAATGTTGCTAAGATGAAACTTTTAGGAGCTAAGGTTATTTGTGTCCAATCTGGTGGCCGTTGTTTGAAAGATGCAGTTGATAGCGCCTTTCAAGCCTTTGTTAAAAATCCAACGGATGTTTTTTTCGGCATCGGTTCAGTTGTTGGTCCTCATCCATTTCCAATGATAGTGCGTGATTTTCAGGCCGTTGTTGGCAGGGAGGCGAGAGCGCAAATTATAGAAGTAGAGGGCCGTTTGCCGGATTATCTTATTGCTTGTGTTGGTGGTGGCTCTAATGCCATTGGGCTATTTAATGAATTTTTAGATGATGATGTAAAAATGATTGGTGTTGAACCTGCCGGTAAAAGCTTTAAAGATGGTGAACATGCTGCGACTTTAACTTTGGGCAAACCGGGTAATATTCATGGAATGTTTACTTATTTACTTCAAGATAAAAATGGCGAAGCAATGTCTGTTCATTCTATTGCTTCGGGCCTTGATTACCCAGGAGTTGGGCCTATTCATTCGTTTCTTAAAGATGAGGGGCGAGTAGATTATCAATTTATTAGTGATGATGAAGCATTGGCTGCTTTTTCTGAACTTTCTAAAATTGAGGGAATTATACCCGCGTTAGAAAGCTCTCATGCTTTAGCGCAGGCTATAAAAATGGCCCCTAGTCTTTCGGGAGATAAGATAATTATTGTTAATCTTTCTGGAAGAGGCGATAAAGACGTTGATTTTGTAGTTGATGTTTTAGCTAAGCGGGATAATATATGATATAATTGACAAAATTAGAGGTTTGGAGGAAATTATAGAGGTAGAAGAATTTAGCCGGTTATTATTGTTTTATGTGGAAGACTATCAAAAATTTACGTGAATCCCATGGGCTTTTGCAAGCGGCGATTTTATTTGGCTTGTTAATTTTAGTTGGTATTATATTTGCGCAAAAAATTGAACTTTCTTCTGTAGACTTAGGCCGGCATTTAGAAAACGGGCGTTTAGTATTTGAAAATACCGATGTTTTGTTTAAAAACTTTTATTCCTATACGGAACCAGAGGCGGAATTTATTAATCATCATTGGCTTGGCGGAGTAATTTTTTATTTTGTTTATTTATTTGGCGGGTTTAAGTTGCTTTCAGTATTTAATATTTTGCTCGCCATTTTTACTTTTTTTCTTTTCTTTAAGTTAGCTTATAAAAAGGCCGGTTTTTTAATCCCGGCTTTTTTATCAATCCCAGTTATTTTTCTTTTTAGCGAAAGAATAGAAATTCGGCCGGAAGTATTTAGTTATTTTTTCTTAGCCCTTACGTGGATTATTTTTGATAATAAAAATCTATCTAGAAAAAAACGTTTACTGTTTCTAATCCCGACTTTTATTTTATGGGCGAACATCCATATTTATTTTTTTATTGGCCTAGCTTTTGTATTTTTTAAATTAATAAGCGATATTTTACCGGAGTTTTTAAAACAAACAGGAGTAATGAAAGATAAGATTAATTTAGTTTTTTCAACTTTTAAATCAAGAATAATTGATTTTTTGTTATTAATATCTGCTTGTTTGTTTACTCCTAATCATATTTGGGGGCTACTTTATCCTTTAAATATTTTTAAAAATTATGGTTATCAGGTCGCTGAAAATAAGAGTATATTCTTTTTACAAAATTTGATGTTGAATGATAATTTTCAGATTTTTAAACTACTACTCATTCTTTTAATCATTAGCCTTATATCTAGCTGGGTAATATTAAAAAAAATTAATTGGTTTAATGTTTTATTTAGTTTGTTTATTTCTTTATTAGCTCTTTTTGCTTCACGAAATTTAGCCCTGTTTGGTTTAATTGCTTTAGTAATTATTAGTCATAGTATTAAGCCGGCCATCATTTTTTTAAAAGATAAATTGATTAAGTTATATTCTAGATTTATTATATTAAGTGAGTTGTATTTATTGTTCTTAATGATTATTTTGATTTTTGGTTCTATTATTTTTTTAATTTTTGATTATTCCGGTCACCAGAGCGTTATTAAGGGGGAGCCCGGGCTTGGCTTGCGTTCGGGGAGTGAAGATTCTTTTAAATTTTTTATTAGTAGCGGGCTTCAGGGGCCGATATTTAATAATTATGATTCTGGTAGCGCCCTTATCTTTGGTCTAGCTAACAAAGAAAAAGTTTTTGTTGATAATCGCCCCGAGGCTTATAGCAGTCGTTTTTTTACGGAAACTTATTTACCGATGCAAACTAATGAAGAAAGCTGGAAAGAGGTAGCTGATAAATATAAGTTTAAAACAATTTATTTCTCTCATACGGACTCAACCCCTTGGGGGCGAAAATTTTTAACTAATATCTCTCTGGATAAGGATTGGAGTTTAGTTTATTTTGATAATTTTTTTGTTATTTTAGCATCTAAAGAAAATACCCCGCCAGAAATTATTGATAAGTACGCAGTTGATGGCTGGGAATTTCGAGATATGTTTCGAAAATTATCAAATACCACAGATCTAAAATCGCAATTCTATTTAGCAGATTTTGCTCAAAGTTTTGGGTATCCTGATTTAGCCGAAGAAATATATCACAAGATTAGTATTACTTATCCTAGAAATGAAAGAGTAATATTATCGCTGGCATATCTATACGCGTCTTCTACTGATAGAAGCTCTTTATTAAAATCAATTAGTTATTTTGAACGTGCTTTAAAAAAGGAAAATAAAGTTCCCGGAGCATATAATCAATTAGCGCTTGTTTATTGGCATTTAGCCGATTATAAAAACGCTGAATTAAATTGGTTAAAAGCAAAAAAGATAAATCGTCAAGATTCTAATGCGCTATACTATTTAAATCAAGTAGATAATTTAAAAAAGAGAGGAATGCTTCCTCTCAATTAATATTTTATTTATTATATCGCTCTTTAATGAGAGTCGTAATCGCTAGAAAACCGTCTTTGGCGGTTATTTTTTTCCCTTCATCATAACCACGGCGGTTGTAACTTATCGGTAATTCGATAATTTTATAATTAGCCTTTAATAGTCTCGCGGTTATTTCTGGTTCTATTTCGAATCTTTTACCACTCAGGCTTATCTCTTTTAGGGCCGAAGAGGGAACTAGCTTGAAGCAGGTTTCCATATCGGTTAATTTAGCTCTAAATAGTATATTAGTTAAAAAAGTAAGAAATTTATTAACTAAATAATGAAATGAGTATTTGTTAGCCCCTTTAAATCGGGAGCCATAGATTACTATTTTATTATCCGATAAATTATCTAATTCTAAAAATAATCGACAGATGTCTTGGGGATTATATTCCAAGTCAGCATCACAAATTATAAAATAATCACCCTTAATTTCTTCCAGACCTCTTTTTACGGCGGCACCTTTTCCTTGATTTTTTGGTTGGTTAATTAAAGTGAAGTGGTATTTATCTTTGAGACTTTCTAATAAGGTCGGAGTACTATCGCTTGAACCATCATTTACAACAATTACCTCCTTATTTATAGGCAAGTTAAAAATAGCCGGTAGGGATTCGGGGATAAGACTTTCTTCGTTATAAATTGGGACTACTATAGATAATAATTTGCTCATAATTATATTATAGCATCTTTTTGAAATCTAAAGCTTTTTTAATTCGCATATCCTAAAGGCATTATAACAGTAAAGCTGGTTTTTTGATTAGGAATACTTTTAACATTAATAGAGCCAAAAAATTCTTTTTCCACTATATTTTTACTTGATGATAATCCTAATCCCAGCCCTCGGCCATTTTTTGTGCTAAAAAATGGTTGAAATATTTTAGATAAATTTTCATTATTAATTCCTTCGCCCTGATCATTAACCTCTAATGTCATTTGGTTATTATTAGAAGTTAGATGAATATTTATTGTCTTTAATGTTGTGCCCCCGCTTGCTTCGTAGGCATCGATACTGTTAGAAATTAAATTAATAATAATTTGACTAAATTTAACTGGATTCCCATATAAATTTATTTCTTCAGATTTTTTAAAGTCTATTTTTATATTAGCTTTTCTAACTTTATAATCTAAGATTTTTATTATTGAATCGATCTCTGTTCTGGGAGAAAATGTAGTTTTTAAATCTTCTTGTCTAATTGACCTCTTAATGCAGTCGATTAAATCCTCCATTTTATGAGAGGCGGCAATAGCTTGATGAAGGCAGTCTTTAGCATTAATGAGATTATCTTGATCATCTTTTTTAATTTGTTCTAAATTTAGAGATACTGCAGTTAGAGGATTTATTAAATCGTGAAACACCCCCGAAGAAAGGCGACCAAATTCAGCCAGTCTGTATAGTTGTTCGATTTTTTCTAATTTTAACTGCCAATCAAATTCGTGGTTCATAGTTTTAAAGTTAAAAAGCGTCTCCAGTTAAAATAATGGCGAGGGGAGTAAATCTCGCTGGTTTGTTGCGATGGGCATTCTTTTTTTGGCATGTTTTTTGTTACTTATTAATTATGTTAATCTTGCAAGATTATCTTTTGATGTCTATTTTATAGCCACGATTTGAAACAGTAAATATAAAATGTTCTTTTTTGTTCTCGATTTTGCGACGCAAATTCATAATATGAACTTCAATGGTATTAGAGAATGGGTCCGCATTTTCATCCCAAACATTTTCCATAATTTCTTGTCGGGAAAGAAATTTCCCCTTATTTTTCATCATGTACTCTAAAAGGGAAAATTCTTTAGCGCGAAGAATAATATTTTTCCCTTTTTTAGTAAGACTAAATTTCTCTGTATCAAGCTCAAAGTCTTTAAGAAATATCTTTTTATCTTTTAATTCAAGAGGTCTTCGAGTGATTACCCGCATACGTGCTAAAAGCTCACAAAGAGAAAATGGCTTTGTTAAATAATCGTCGGCTCCAATATCTAAAATTTCTATTTTATCTGCTAACTCGGAGCGGACAGTTAACATTATAACGGGAGTTGTCTTTCCTTCGTTTCTAATTTTTTTTATTATTTCTTTCCCACTTACTTTTGGTAAATTATAATCGAGTAAAATAAGTTCATAATTATTAATTAAAGCTAGCCAATCTCCTTGCTCGCCATCGCTCGCAATATCTAAAATAATATTATTTTCTT
>CAIOGK010000005.1 GCA_903857815.1 Candidatus Falkowiibacteriota bacterium | reverse complement strand
TAAAATTATAATTAAATTATTGGCTGGCGTTTTAACCCAAGGAACCAGGGTCTTAAGATTAACATAAATCATATTAAGCCCAAATAACAATACAAAAAAGGTAATAATTATAATCAACAATAAAGCGACAATTAAAAATGAAATAAAAAGAATAGATATCATATTTTTTTATAAAATTTATCAAGGCATCTTTCAATATAAATTTTGCGCCACCAAAATAATCCCGAATATAAACCACCACCAAATCCTAACAATATAATAGTAATTTGTACCATGGGAGGCAAGGCGCATCCACCATAAAATTGAACGATTATATTTTTGTTAAAACTCCAACGTAAATAATTGAGCTCAATTAACGCGTGCAGATTAAAACTAAGTAAAAGGCCCAAAGTTATAAAAGAAGCTAAATAAAATAGCTTTTTTATTTTTGTAGGCTTGCCCACTTTGCTAAAAATATTTTTAGGACTAATTTTTATCATATTCTTTTTAATTAGGTCGATAACTGCGTTTCTCAGTTATAACTAAAATAATATTTAAAAATATTAGCCCAGCGAGTATCCAAAAACTAAAATTAAATAAAAATGACCAAATTGGATGACCAACCTGAATTATCTTAATATTATTAATATAGATAATTTCGCAGGCACCAGCACCAGAATCCTTTCTGGTTAAACTTGATTTCAGACTAAATGAACTAGGATCATAGTCACTTACTTTACCAACTTTATTAGCCTCCACGTTAACCAAATAGCCAGAAATCAAAACTTGATCACCAGTTTTAATCTTATCAATTACTGACAAAACTTTAGAATCATTAGCAATTAAATGATTATTGGATATTGAATCAGGATTGATTGTACTTTCTCCTCGCCACTTATAAAAACAAAAACGTGAGTCTTGAGAAAAAGAAAGATATTTATTTTGATAGCTCTTATTTTCTAAATTATCGCCCCAGACTAAACAAAGATCAACTGGAAAAACACTGTCTGAGTTATAAATGCTAAAAAGGCGATAATCCATTCGGTGAACAACTAAGGCTTGAATTTGATATTCAGCTATTGGCGTTAGGATATAAGCAAAACCATCTTTAGAAAATTTTATGGGCTCATTATTATAAGCTATGTTTTGCAATGGTGCCTGTAAAACTTCTGGGCTAATATTATCAATAGTTCTATAATTATTTTTTAAAAAATAAGAAATAACCAGAATAAAAAGAAAAACCAATAATAAAAATTTTCTTAATTTTTGATACATAATTTATTTTGGAAGCTCATATATTTTTTTCAACTCTGGTTGTGAATTAATAAAATCTAAAAATTCTTCTTGTGTTTTAATAAGGTGTTTCGGCTGAATTGAGGAATAGCGAGCACATTCCGTATGTTGATGTCGGCGACAAATTTCCGGCCGTCTATCATAAATAGAGCAAAGTCCATTTTTATCCAATGCCGAGCACGGACAATAAATTGTGAGCAACCAATCTCCTTCATGGTCAACTTCTAATTCCATGTCGTGTAATATTTGCCAAATTATTTCCTCCAAATCAAGTCTAGTTTTTGGTTTTTTAATAATAACAGTGGCGTACTGACAGCAATCACTACAACCGTCGCATTTTTGTTTATTAATATCTTCTTTTATAACTGTCATTTTTGTTAATAATTTAAATTGCATTATATTTATTATAGCACAAAAATTTGAAGTACTTATTATCACGCGAAGCTATATTTCTGTTAATAAAAAGCCCGGTCTTTGTTGCCGGGCTCCTGTTAATAGTTCGTCCTTTTAACTGCCTAGGGAAGCGGTGATAAAAAAACCAGTTTTTGAAATATCTAAATTCGCTTTTTTACCAGCTTTAGTGGGCACAGATAAATTGAATCTAGTTCCAAACTCAAAATCAGTTCTTAAAAAATGCAATTTAAGCGCAAGGTCAATCGGTAATAAATGAGCTAAAACTTGCGTGTCATAAGATTGCAATTTATCATAACGATCCCAGCCACTAATAGCTGATAAGGTTTGATAGCTTAAGGCTAGGTTTAATTTCAATTGGGTTTTTTCATATTTACACCAAATTGGTGCTTCAACAAAAATTCCTGGGGCAATACTAATTCCCGGCACAATCGGTTTTAATCCGGTTAAGGAATTAATCGGACCTAAAATTGTTGTTCCGGCGAAAGTCAAAGCGGCGCCATAACCCCTTTGATCGGTTCCTGGTTTATTAGTATAATTTCTACGAGCAAAATTTCCTTGAGGAATAACAAACATTAAATCATATCCTAAAGCCATATCATTTTCGTACCGATGGACAAAACGATAACCGACAGAAAAATACCAAGGAATATTGTAAGTTTCCTGCTGGATAATTCCGGTAGAACCGCCTTTATCATCTTTATGCTTCGGGACATTACGGAAATCTTCCGACAAATTAGAAACATTGAGACTATTCCAGAACATTCCAGTTCTAAAATAATAACGATTTTGTGCGCTGGCAACCGTACCAAGAAAAATAGAGCTAACGATAATAAACAAAACAAGCAATCTAATTTTTTTCATGATTAATTTCCCTTTCTTTTAGGTTTATATACTTAATTTTATAATTGTTAATGAGCTGTTTCATCTTAAATGAAACACCCAAAATATTAATATTTTTAGTAAAAATTGTCAAATTGATAATAAAAAAGGCAACTGGTGAGAGCTGTCTTTTAGAACTTTTTTAGCTTATATCTTTTTGATATTAAGCCTTAATAAACTAACCTTGATTTATAAATATATAAATCAAATCATTTAATCTGATAAATCCCTATTCGCTTAAATAATTAAGCGATAAAGCTAATAGCCCTAAAAAACAATGAAGTGAAATACAACGATTTCAAAAAAATAAATTAGATGCGAACACCAAGAAAGTGACAACCGTGTCCCCATGTTGCATGATTAAAAAAAATCACCGATTCTGGAAAATCATTTTTGCCTTGATGTAAGGCTACTAGATACCAATAAGGATCATTGTCACAATCCAAAAGTGTGAATTTTTGTAAAGAAATTACCATAAACTCTTTTAGGTAAGAGTTAAACTTTATGCCGAAGGCTAAAAGTTCGCGTAAGGTAGCTGGCCGATAACCATTTTTAGTCATTTCTTCTTCTACCTCAAGAACATCAACTGGTTTGTTAAAACTGAAAGTTTTAACTTTAATTATTTCCCTTTGGCTATGAAAACCGTCTTGATAAGGCTGATCATATCTGATCTGCTCTAGACGAATATTCTTCCAAAAGGGTTGACGAAGCATCGTTTTCAGCGATGCTGAATAATTAATGACTAACATTCTAGCCTTAATTTCTCCAAAAAGAAAAAAATCTTTCAAATTTTTCATGATAAATCCTCCAAATTTTACGCCTCTGCGTTTTACGGCTTTGGCAGATTAAACAATAATTTTTAAATAACTGGAGATATTATATCACAAAATAATATAATTGTCAATAGGGAGCAGGCTATTAACCTATTTTTAAGGTGTAGCCTTAAAGTCTAATTTTTAAAAATTTTAATGAAATTATTGGGGAAATTGAGAAGTGGGCGGAAATTTTGCAGATGATTTTATGACAATAGGTTTTTCTGAAGACTTTGGGACCTCAAATAATGGCCGCCATTTATTAAACCACCTTTCAGTGATTTTAAATGTTTTTGCATTTAATTTTTTATTTCTAAAATTAACTCTTTTCTTTAATTCTTCAATTGGAACATCAAGATAATAAAGAACTGGCTCGACTCCTATTTGCTTTGCTCTTTTAAAAAATAAAACTCTTTCTTTTTTAGACCAAAAACCAAAATCTAAAATAACATCTCGCTATGATAACAAAATTTCTTTTGCTAACTTCCAGATAAATTTTTTACATCGTTTTTTTGAGTCTATATATTTTTTCCCAAAATTGCCATTAAAACTAAGCAATTCTATCATCCATTCGTCAGTCGAAAACCTAATAGCCTTGTATTGTTTTTCTAATTTTTTGGCCAGAGTTGTTTTTCCTGCACCGACGAAGCCGCAGATGATATGTAGTTTTGCCTTAGATTTTTGCATAATGAAGTTTATATTGTGGTTATTTATATATATAAAAATATTTAGTTTTCAAGCCGCAGGATGGCAGGGCCATACAAGCGAGTCCACTGAGGCTCACTTCGCAACTATCAACCTCACATAGTAAAGATGGCTTGCATAAGCTTACATCCTTTTCATTACAGTAGTTTCTGGCGTGAATAGGAGTAAACTTTAATATATAAGCTTCTTTTAAAAAGCGTACAATAAGCGGCGAGGTAATGAATAAAGTGGATATAAGGATATAAACTAAAAAAAGCTTTAAACTCGCATAAAAGGTTGCTCTATAAATATTTTTTAATATTTCATAGAATAATAAAATATTAAGTGCAACTAAGACAACAAACCATCCCAACCTCAATCCCGTCCAATCGCTCTGTATTGGAAAAAACTTAAATATTAGTAAAAAATTAATGATGGTAAATATATAAATAATTATCAGATTTTTCCAATAAAATATTTCCCCTAAGTTCTTTTTTTTAATACCTAGACCCAGTATCCAGGCGCTCAAGAATGGTGAAATAATTGCTAAAACAATTATAGTTAATATCATATAAATAATAGTTATTACTTGTTAACGCAGCTTTTAAAACTTGGCCCTTCTGGGTTATGTAGACAGAAGCTGCCCGGTTTATCAATACAAGTACTTTCCGCATATGTAGCCTTACATCTATTATTTTGTTGTTCGCATTCATTTTCGTCCAATAAATCGCACGCTACTGCAGTCCTATCGTAATACTTGATTAATCTGTCAAAAAAATTTTCTTTATTGTTATTATTTTTGTTTGATATATTAAAATAAAGTAAAGCCGCAACTAACAGTATACCAATAATCAATATTGATTTTCGTAATGTAAATTTTTTCATATTACTGTTAATAAAAATAATAAATTAACACTTACTGATTAGCCATCTTTATTATAGCAAAATGAATTGACGTTACCAACAAAAATAGGCTTTTAACCTATTTCTAAAGTGTAGTCTTAAAGTCCAAAATTTGCCAAAATTTTAACGAAATTATTGAGGAAATTGAGAAATGGGCGGAAATTTTGGAATAGGATACGAAAAAGCAATTTATTGACAAATACATTAAAATATGATATAATTCTTTTATAGAAAATTCTTTAACAATAACAATTTAAAAACGTGAATCATGAAAAGATTGAATTTAGATTTTGTAAGAATGGCCACTAACACATTATTGGTAGCTGCTTTAGTCATGTGGATGATCTCTATAGAAGGGCAAAAAGCAGCAGCGCTCGCTGCATGGGGGATCGTGAATTACTTTTTTGTGGGGATTCTCGCCTCCGCGGTATCACTTCAAGACCCAAAGAAAGTAACAATGCCCGAAGCGACAGTATCGGTAACTATGTTTATTGGAGCAATATCCCCAATGGTGATCTGTCTCATGGGTCACATGAGTACATTTAACACAGTGCTTTTAACAGAAGCCATAAAATTTTGTCTCTTTCTCCCGATTGTTATGGCAGCAGCTCAAAATAATCCTAAATTCACTGCTAGCCAAGTATTTTGGCGCTTAGTCATTTCAACCGCCGTCTTCGACGCAGGTCTACTCGCCATTTATAATGGTGCGAGCTTCTTCACCGGCTTTATCGCCGCTGCCGCGATATTATTAATCTGGATTATGAAGGATAAAAACGAAGAAGAGAAGGTGGCGCCTAATAAATTAGCTGAAACATGTCGGCAGGAAAATCGAATTGTTCTGGCGAAAGAAGGCTTACAAACAGCGGCAATCCCCATGCTACTCATGATGGGGTTTCTACAAGTCCGCGGCATCTATTTAGCTGTAAAAGCGGCTGCTCCTGAGCAGCAAGCTAAGTTGATTGGAGAAACAATCATCATGATGATAACAGCTATCACTATTATCGCAATTGGGTTTCTCTTATATAGGGAGCTGGGAAAAAGGCTCGACTCCCTTTGGGGCCAAAAAAAAGAAATCATCACAGCCTAAAAAATAGCCAAGGAGAGGTTTTCGCAAGAAAACCTCTTTTTATTTGTTTAAGATGATATTATATACGTTTTTCACCGCCCGCATATTATTTTCACCTAAAATTTTGCTAATTCTACAAAACAAAAGAGAACTAACAAGTGCTAATTCTCCGATAGTAGTCCCTAGGGGAATCGAACCCCTGTTAACAGGATGAAAACCTTAATGAGCGCTATTTAGTAATTTATTGAAAGTTACAGAAGATATTAATATTTTAGCTAAAATTTATATAATAGTCATTTCTCAATCGTATTCAACTTTACTCAAATGTAATCAATCTTCATCACTTCTTGGACACAATATGGCCACAATTTTGACCAGGGCAATATAGGGTGGGTGGGACGATGTTGGAATGGTGATATGTGAGAAATAATTATTTATTGGCTAATTTCGCTATAATTTTCTAAACTTGCTATTATTAAAATTGAAGACACAAATTTATAAAATTTAAATATGAAAAAAAACAACTCTTTAATAGCAGTAATTCTCTCCGCGATATTTTTGTTAGGATGCTCATTATTACTAACAACTAAAATAATAACTAGGACAAATTCTAAACTACTTTTAAATAAGTGCTGTGCTTCTGGAGAAAAATGGTGTAAACCCGCCCTTAATAATGATTATAAAATTTGTCCTGATAATTACGAAGAAAAATGTAAAAAACTTGGTGGATATTTAAACACAGCTGGTAATTTAGGTACTGGTATAAAGACTTTTTCTTGTTATAAATCAGATCCTAATGTCGGTAAGTTTTGCAGTAATGACGATGAATGTCAATATAACTGCGATTTAAATAATGGGATTATCAAGAATTTGTGTATTTTAAAAAAAATTGAGGAAAGCGAAAATGATACAACAGAAATATATGAATGTTTAACTGATAAACCAGGAATTTGCAGTCCTATTCCAATTGATTTAGAATTCGAACGTGGTGGATATAAATTTATAATTAACGGAAAAAATTTAAAAAGAATCCACATAGCTACAAAAAAATTATTATCATAAATGATTGTTTTTTATGCAAATAAAAAAATAGCCCTCAAATAGGGCTATTTTTTAATCTGCGGAGAGAGTGGGACTTAGTTGGAATGGTTATAACAAATATTAATCAAGATTAGAGCCACCCCATTCAATAACGGTAAATCCTTTTCGAGTAAAGGGCTTAATAACTTGCGGAGCAATTTTAATATTACCGTCAATACTTTTAAAAACCATAAAAACTCTGAGCATAGAATCAGGCTGAGGATTGATATCTAAAATAGCTCGATTGTCATATTCTTCTTTAGTAGCAAAATGAATAAGATTATATTCATTATGTTGCAGGGCTGGTAACCAATAAACAATAAACTCATTATATTCTTTAGGGCTTAGACCTAAAGTTGCTAACTTCGATTGTAAAAATTCTGCCGCTTCTGAGCCTTTAACAACGAATCCATTGCTTAAATCATATTTAGCGTCTTTATCTTTCCCTTCCCAGAATAAATAACTGTATTCTCTGTTATCGGCTTGATTAATAATTTTGCCATCTGGATAAGCGGTTATATTCCAGCCATTATCATAGTTAGGGTACGTAGTTGTTAGCTGTCCCTGAAAACTTAATTTAACCGAGATATTTTCTTCTTGTTCGGGGTAAAAATAAATAACTGGCTTTCTGGACACGCAACTAGGACAAGATGGACCAAAATTATTTGAGGGGAAAAGACTGTCTGAAGAATAATTTGTCTGACTAGATTCTGGACACAAAAAACCTATATTTAAATAATTATCAATATATCCGGCCCTAGTTAAACCTGCCCATCCTAAAATAACTATTACACTGGTTAATATAATAATAACCATTAGCTTTTTTGGCTTCTTTTTTGTGATTACATTATCCATAAAAAATTTAATTAATTCTCTTATTACTTTTATTATACCATTTTTATGCCAAAATCATATCCTCCTAATCAAAAAATAGCTCTAACATTAGAGCTATTTACAATCTGCGGAGAGGGTGGGACGTAGTTGGAATGCTTATTTAAATAGCGTTTCAATGCGATATAATAAAAAATTGCGCTCCGTTGCAACGCAACCATTGGAAACACAGGAGACAACATTCAGACAATTTCTTGAAAGATCTGGATAGATGATCACGTCTTCTGCGGGGAATTTATAAAATTTGTTCCATGGAGAGCATGTGCCACAACAGGAAGACGTACAATCTTCATTAATTAAACAAAAATTACTATTATTTTGGTAAGCAACGTTTAAATCCTCTTTACTCATTCCAGATATTTTCATTATTTTTTCTCTATTTTTTTCTGTTCTATTATTCCTAATATCCCTTAAGGATAGGTTGGATATAACAGTATATAAAACTCCGCTCAATGTGATGGCCAACAAAACAATAATAAACTTTTTTTCTCTAGAGGATAACTTTTTCATAGATTAGAATGGTATGTATTTTTACAATAACCTAATTTAATTATAACAAAAAACCGCCTAAATGGCGATTATATTGTACTTGCGGGGAGAGTGGGACGATGTTGGAACGATTTTTTTAATATCCTTTATTTGACAATCATAATTTTCACTAACAATAACATTGCAAATTAGGAATGATTGATAACAATATACATCACCACAATAATCCTTGTAGATTAATGATTCTTGCAGGGGTCTCTGGAATAATTATATTTATATAGAACATTTAAATTTTTAATATATTTATCTGCCGTAGCGCCAATCATCATTACTAAGAACAGCTTGTGATCCGCCCAGCGGAGTTTCGCGAGAAGCTTGCCACCTCAAAGTATAATTAATAAATAAAACATAAGCTAAAACAATGGCCGACAAAATAACAACAATCAAAACAATCATCTTTTTAGATTTTTTCATATTTTTAATATTTCCAGCTTTATTATACAATAATTATATCATGCCGTTCCAAAGCGATAAACTCCCTATCAAAAAATAGGCTATTAACCTATTTCTAAAGTGTAGTCTTAAAGTCTGAAATTTCTCAAAATTTTGACGAGATTATTGGGGAAATTGGGAAGTGGGTGGAAGTTTTAGGATAGTTAAATATTTTATGATTTTTAAAACCTTGGCCTTTACTCCTAAAAATGTTATTATGACAAGTCACTAAAAATCGACTAAAAGTGTAATCTCAAGCTATATATAATTAAAATGATATGTTAAAATATTATTATGAATCCTGAAAAAGCTGAAAATATGGAACAAATTACAACTTCCGCGGTTGACCCGGAAGATATTGATAATGTGGCTGATTATTATAAATTTGAAATTGATAATGATTTTTCTAAAGTTCCAGAACAATCAACATTTGAAAAAATGGCCGCTTTTAGACAGAAACAAATTCAAGAAAATAAACTTCAGGTAATAAAAGCAACGGAAAACGGTAAAACAATTGGTACGTCAATTGTGGTTTTAGAAAACGGAACTATGGGGAAGAATATAAAAGATAACGAGGCCTGGGCGGCCGGTACTGTTATTGATAAATCCAAGAGGGGTCAAGGTATCGGTGAAAAACTGTCTTATGAACAAGATCGAATTGCTCGCGAAGCCGGCAAAGAGTCAATTCTAACCACTATCTCCCAGGATAACTTTCCGAGTATGCGCTTACGTTTAAAAGTTGGTTATGAGCTTGACGGGATTGATGAACGTAGCGATGAAACAAATTATTTTTATCGTAAAAACTTAATTAATAATGATAAAATTGAAAAAGATTGGACGCAGGAAGTAGAATCAGGAAAATTAAAATTATTAGAAACAGACGAAAAAGAAGTAGATGACGAAATCTTGGTTGACCCTAACAATAAAGAATTGATTGCTGAATTATTATTGAAAGGTTACAGGGGTATTAATCTTTTGAGACCAGAAGATTTTACTGATAAAAAAACAATTGATAAAAATTTATTAATTTTTGTTAATACTGCCGACCAGAAAGAAAAACAATTATTGGCAGCCCAAATAAAAGACCAAAAGTTTAACCAAGAAAAAGACAAGGCGTATGAGAATGATCAAACTGAAATTTTAAAAATAAGAGACGATCTAAAAAATATTAAATAAATTGATAATAACAAAAAAGCCCAGCTAATGCCGCGGCTTTTTTTAGATTAGTAGTCCTACGCTCCGAAGTTTGTCAAAATTTTGACGGGATTATTAGGGAAATTGAGAAGTGGGCGGAAATTTTAGGGTAGTATTTAAAAATTATAATTATAGAAAAGGACGGCAGAAATCAATCTGTCGTCCTTATTTTATGAATTGCGCAATTTTTCTAATATTTTTTCATCGTCATTTACCTCTTTCCATAGTGGTTCTTCGTAATTCAACCAACCTCCTGCTGGGTGAGGAATTTGATATTTAACAACATCTTTTGCTACTTCCATCTTTATTGCCCAAAGAGAATGAAAAGATAAATTTAGATTGCCTAGTTCATGAGGAAAAAATAACGCTAATGACGTTGGACGAGTAATATCCGATTCGCCTTGATGACAATCATGTAAACGACGCCATACTTCTATGGCGCTAAGAATAGACACGCCTTCATTAACTCGGCGTCTTTGCATATCAATAATCCATTTATAACCCCGAACGCCGATAACAGTGGCCAACAATAAATCTAATCGGCGAAGAGTTTGCTCTGTTTTTTCTAAATCGTTCATCCAAAAATTAACTCCTGCTTCAAGCGGACACTGCGGTAATAACTCTATCCCAGCGCTAACCAATCGACGAGCATAAATAATTGCTTCCGGAGTAATATTTTCCGGATGACTGATATGTACACTTAATTTAACCTGAATGCCGGTTCGATTACGAAAATCAGTTAATAAATTAATAAATTCTTCATCAAAACGAAAAGGTAATCCAAGAAACAAGGCGCCGGTGCAAATACGAAAGCTGCGTAAATTTGTAGCTTTTTCTAATTCCATTAACATTAGTTTCCAAACAGAATTGGAGAGCATCATCGGTTCGCCTCCGGAAATTAAAATATCGTAAACGTTCTTGAACTCTTGATTACTATTCCATTCTTCTACCAGCCAACGTATTTGGTCAACTGGATTAGGAATAATAATATTCTCAATCGAACCATCCTCCTTGATATTCCGCAATGGTTCATTGAATCTGGTTTGTGGTCCACGATAGCAACCAGCGCAACCAATTGGACAATAAACTCGATTAGCCCCACCACCGATTATTGGTAAAAAAGTGGCATAACCTGGTTTGCGTGTGGACAAATAATATTTTTGATTGTCTCGCTCACGCAATATCAAGGCATGCTCCTGTTGAACACCGTAAGGATCAATTTCTGAAATTACTCCCGGATGAGGCAAGAATTTATTAATTCCATTGGGTTGAATCTGATTAAGCGGTAAAATACTTAAATCATAGGATTCTAGCCACCTAGCTAATGCTTTTTCCTGGCCTACATACTCCGGGTGGAGCTTTAATAAATCACTGACCGTGGTCACTCTGTTTTTTATGTGCCACTGCCAGTTGCCCCATCTATTTCCATCACTATCAGGATTTACCATTTTCGGTATTTCTATGTCGTTTCTTTGACATAATTTAATTAGATCAGCGCTTAAATTATTTTTAAGCCAAATAGCGCGATTGTTTTCCCAATTTTGTCGAATTGATTTTTTCATAATATTATCCTTTGTTTTAAATTGTTAATGTTCTTAATTAATCAACTTTCTAGATTAACTGATAATAGTATGGTATCCTTAAAAAATAGTCTATAATTTTGTCTATTATTATTCATAAATTTCAATATATTGACAAATTTTAGCATAAATTATATAATAAATTTGTTGTCGAAAAATATGTACGAAAAGGCATTAATACAATCAGGATTAACCGAAAAACAAGCTAAGATATATTTAGCCTGTTTAGAGCTGGGTAAAACTAAGGTACCAGAAATAGCAAAAAAATCCGGCATCAAGAGAACCACTGCTTATGGCATATTAGACGAATTAACCTCACTAGGTTTAGTCGGCTCGTCTAATAAGGGAAAGATTAAATTTTTTTTAGCGCAAGAACCTAGCACTATTATTAATATCCTAGAAAGTCGAAAAAAAATCATGGAAGCTGCCTTGCCAGACTTAAATCATTTATTTACTTCCTATCAACTACGTCCTCGAGTACAATTTTTTGAAGGTCGAGAAGGAATTAAAAGAATTTATGAAGATACTCTAAAATGTCGAAGCAAAAAAATACAACAAATAGTTAGGGTTAAAGATTTCATTGATTTTACCGGTCGGCAATTTTCCGCAGAATATATCAAGAAACGAGCTGACAATAAAATTGTTTCCTTCGCCCTGCATCCTAAATCCGATGATGTCCATGATGAAATTTATGGGCAAGAAAGTGAAAAGTGGAAACGCCATGTTCGATATCTGCCACCTAATATGTTTTACGCTTCAATGATTATGATCTATGATTTCAAAGTTGCAATGATTTCTACTAAGGCAGAAAATTTTGGTTTTATTATTGAAAGCAAAGAATTTTCTAATACTTTACGAGCCTATTTTGATTTTTTGTGGCAAATAGGGTCGAAAGATCCGGAATAAATATTTATTTTTCTAATTTATTAATTGATAATAAAATCCCCAACAAAAAATAGGCTATTAACCTATTTCTAAAGTGTAGTCCCTAGGGGAATCGAACCCCTGTTAACAGGATGAAAACCTGACGTCCTAACCACTAGACGAAGGGACCATTATTTATATTGGCCAAAATAAAAATCTAAGTGCTTAGATTTAACTTCATTTTATAGATAAACTATGTTTCTGTCAAGAAGTAAAATAAAACAATCTAGCATAAATCTAAAGACAAAAAAATAGCGATTTCTTTGCCAACATTACTATAATATCTATCATTTGAGCCACAAATTCTAAAATTATTTTTCAGATAAACTTTAAGAACATTATTTAAAGATGGCGCTTCCGCAATAATTACTCTAACTTTTATTTTTTTAGCCTCATTCACTATTTTTTTAATAAATTTACTTCCATATCCTTGGCGACGAAAATCGGGGTGAATAAATATATTAATTATTGTTGCAGAATTATTCCAAGGATAATAATGAAAACCACTAAAACCAATTACTTTACCATCTTTAATCCCAACATAAAAATAATCGTTATCACTTTCAATAATTTTTTTAAAATCTCTAATTTCTTTAAAATATTTCTCATTTAATCTATTAATCTCCGAAATATTTTTAATTGTAGCCTTTACTATTTTCATATATTCTATTTATCAAAATAGCTAGACATGGTCATGTCTGATAAATT
>CAIOGK010000004.1 GCA_903857815.1 Candidatus Falkowiibacteriota bacterium | reverse complement strand
ATGTTTAATAAAAAAGATTATCTCAACTATTTTAAACAACTGTACGACGTTGAGATTGTAATGAAAAAAGAAGTTAAAGAATTATTAAAGATTGTAAACGAGCCTGAAGCAAAAAAAATTTTAGAAAGAATTAGAGAAGATGAAATAAGGCATGCTGATATAGTAAAAGAAATGATTAAATTAATATAGTAATATATGGATAAAAAAATAAAAACAGCGGTTATCCCGGCCGGAGGTTGGGGGACGAGATTTTTGCCTAGCACTAAGAGTATCCCGAAAGAAATGTTTCCTTTAGATGGTAAGCCAATTATTTTGCATGTAGTTGAGGAAGCGGTCGCCTCTGGTATAGAAAATATAATTTTCGTTGTTTCACACAATAAACAATCAATCGAAAATTTCTTTTCTCCAAATCCGGAAGTTGAGGACTACTTTTTAAAATTAGGAAAAATTAAAGAAGTTGAAAACTTAAAAAAAATTTCCAAATTAGCTCATTTTAGTTATGTTTATACCACGCCTCCATATGGCAATGGTGGGGCCTTGGCCTCAGCGAGACATCTTCTTAAAGATGAGCCGTTTGTTTTAGTTTGGTCTGATGAAATAATTTTTTCTAAAATAAAACCTCGAATAAAACAATGTATTGAAGCTTATTATAAATACCAAAAACCAGTCATTTCAGCTGTCGAAATTAAAGACCCAAAAATGAGAAACAGATATGGAATGGCTGAACTTAAAGATATAGAAGGTGAAACCGAAATCAAAGAAATCGTTAAAATAGCCGAAAAACCAGCCCTAGGAACCGAGCCATCAAAATATGCTACTCATGGCGCTTATGTATTAACACCGGCCATATTTGAAGCCCTAGACAACACTCCAGTAGGGTCAAACGGAGAATTATGGCTAAGCGATATTATAAATACCATGAAAGAAAAGACCGGACTACTGGCTCAAATTATAAGCGATGGTCACTACCTTGATTGCGGTGATCCTCTTTCATACTTATATTCACAAATGGACTATTTTATTAATTATTCCTCATACCCCGAAGGAGAGCTAGAAAAATTAAGATCAGGCGTTTGTAAACTCAATAATTAACTTTAATTATTTAAAATAATTTTGCGATCTTGGCTCTATAGAACTTGGGATAATATCCCAAGTTTTATATTTTTTTAGCCTATAAAATAAACCTAGTTTAGTTTTTACAACAAATCCGGTTTCATTTTCTGAAACAAACTCCGGATAAGCCTCGGGAGAAAATTCTATACTAGGTAATTGAGCTTTATCTGTAGGACTAACTTCAATAATTTTTTCTAATAATTCAGCTATAGCGAAATAACTCGTTGGTTGATTTACGAGTATTGGCTCACCGCCATCTTCATTATTAAAATTCGGTCCAAATAATTTAATGGCAACTGGAGTTTTAGTAATACTTGGTAATGGAATTTCACGAACAGTTCCTGGCTGGATAGTGGATCCTTTTAAAGCTGCGCCATGCTCACCAACGATAATCACAATAGTATTCTTATTACTCTTTTTTAAATCTACAAAAAAAGAATCCAAATCACTAATAATATTTTTTAAAGCTAAAGAGTATTGCTCATGACTAGCTAGATAAGGGGATTCAATGTAACGACTACCCGTATGGAGAGTGGTGCTGTTATAAACTAAAACTGTTTTTAAACTAGGATCTTTTTTTCTACTATCTAACCAAAATAACAAAGAATCTTTGTCGCTATAAGTAGGTGCCCCATCAAAATTAGTTTGAATAAGTTTAAGTTCGGAATTATTTAACGGTTGAGGAGCTTTTCCATATTTTATAATTTCTTGGTTAAATCCAGCATAGATGCCATCATGATTTAATAAAGTATAAGGAGTATAGCCTACTCCCCTTAAGCCTTCCAGCAGATAGCAACTCTTATTAGCCTCAGCAAAAAGTTTAGTTTCAGTGCTTTGTCCGCAAGTTGAACGCAAAAGTCTTATTACGGCTGGATTACTATAAGAAGTTGCGGAATTAAAATCAGTAAAGATATAATCAAATTTATTAAAAAATTGTCTTAAGTTATAATCAACTTCATTAAAATCCGCCCAAGCAAAAGAACATAATTGAAGAATAACAATATCAAAATCATTATTAGGATTATCAATAAATTTTACTACTTTTTTGGATTCATTCTCATAAAAATTACCAAATAAATCACCAGTAACAGATGTTTTTTCCGTAAAACCAATAATTAAAAAACAAATAAGAAAAAATGCACCAAAATATTTTTTAAATTTGGTACGCGATAATATATAAGAAAAAATAATTGTCGGAACAGCAAAAATAAAAATTTTAATATTTATTTCCGAAAGAAAAAACCTCCACAAAAAAGTAGAGCTCGGCCTTAATTCGGGATCAATTAAAAAATTCCACAGGGTAAGCACTGGCGGTAAATATGATTCGTGCCAAAGCAATACTGCTCCCAATATTACTCCTAGAGAATTTTTTATAATAGTAATCAAATGTTTTTTGTAGATATTTTCCGGGATGGGGAAAAAAACAAATAGACAAAGAAATAAATTCAAAAAGGCATGAGCTGATATTACTTCAAACACATGCCAATAAACAACCGTAATAAAATATATAATCCAAAACATCATAAAAAATATAGATAACTATATTATAACATACTTTTACCTCCCCATATATTAATCCGGTATATTTTTAAAAAGAAAAAAGGGCTCGTGTTTTAAGCGAGCCCCTTTTAAAATCCTCATTACTTGTCGTTAATGCTAAATAATTCTTTTTGAATTAACATTTAGCCTTATAGACCAAGCTCAAACTTTTTATGTTCGACTAAGTTCTGATACTCAACGTCGAGGTCAGCTTGTTCAACCTTGTATCGTCGTTCGTTTTCTTTTAAGATATCTTCGTATTTTTGCTGAAGAGCCTTATCTACTTCCTGATACTTAGCGTAAGCGGCGGCATCGAAGTCAATAAATGACTTCACTGTGGGGAGCTGTCTGGTTTTTTCATTTTTTTGAAAAACATCATTTTCCACCTCAGGGTTGGAATAAACGGTATTGCTCTCCCAAAAGCTTAGAAATACATACTTAGCAAAGTTTGCTGGGTCTTCTTTCGACCAGGCCATCAATCGAACAGACTTCGCTTTCATGTAAGCATTAAAAGCTTTCATAGACTCGTCTTCCTTTTTCTAAAAAGCAGCCAGGTCGGCTTTTTGCTTAGTTGTAAAAGATTGAGTCTTTTTTTGTTCGTTTTCTGTCCAGACCTTAAGGTCATAATCTCTTAATTTTGCTTCCTGAATTTTTTCCGCGATAGTCATTGTGTCACAGTGATATTCAAGTTCTTGAGCTAAAACTGCCTGGAGGTCTTGGATACTATCACTTTGCTGGATCAAGGAGCTAGTTAAAGTGGCTTTTTCCTTCTCTAAGCTTGAAAACTGATTGTCCTTAATTGCATAAGCAATCACT
>CAIOGK010000003.1 GCA_903857815.1 Candidatus Falkowiibacteriota bacterium | reverse complement strand
AACTACTATGCCTACAAAAAAAAGTACTAACAAACAAAGCACTAAGGAACAATTTAATGTTTATGGTCATGAGATTTTAGAAAAAGTAAAAAAACTTATTAAAGAAGGTAATGTCCGTCGTATTATTATTAAAAATGAAAAAGGGAAGGTATTAATGGAAATTCCGGTTACCTTTGCTGTCGTGGGCGCCGTTTTAGCGCCAATGGTGGCCGCTATCGGCGCTTTAGCTGCTCTGCTTAACAAAGGAACTATTGAAGTAGAGAGAAAATAATATCAGTGAGTATAAAAAAAGAGGCTGAAATAGCCTCTTTTTTAGTTTTAT
The DNA here is from genome assembly GCA_903857815.1 of Candidatus Falkowiibacteriota bacterium. Taxonomy (GTDB): domain Bacteria; phylum Patescibacteriota; class Patescibacteriia; order Patescibacteriales; family UBA12465; genus UBA12465. The sequence goes on along the minus strand of CAIOGK010000003.1, from coordinate 9,428 downwards.
TTTTTAGGAAATTAATTTAAGAATTTCTTTAGTTTTTTCTTGAGTTAGTTTATCGCTAGTTGACTCTAAATTTAATCTAACTTTTTCTTCCGTATTAGAACCCCTTACATTAAACCAAAAATCTGGATAGGTAACGCTAACGCCATCTAACTTTTCTATTTTTCCATCCGGGAAGGCTTTTATTATATTTTTGAAAACTGTTTCTTTATCTTTTACATCACGATTTATTTCTCCGGAAGCAAAATATTTTTCATATCTAGAAACGTAATGAGAAATTGATTCTTGAATTTGAGAAAATTCCAATAATAATTTTAATATAGTAATGCTGGGATATTCAAAACAACCCAGTTCAGTGTTTAAGTAAAAATGTCCTGATGATTCTCCGGCAAAATAAATATTTTCCTTAATCATTTGCTCCTTTATTAGAGAATGACCGACTCTAGTAACAACCGGTTCCCCGCCATTTTCCAAAATAAGGTCAGCGGTAATTTTTCCAGGTCTTACATCATAACCTATTTTAGCTTTAGGTTTTTCTTGTAAAAAAAGTTTAGCTAACAAGCCGCGAATAATAGCTGGGTTTATTGTTTTCCCTGAGTTATCAACAAAAAATATTCTATCACCGTCGCCATCAGTGGATATTCCAAAATCAGCCTGGTTATCTATTACCGCTTTTTTTAATTGTTCTAAGTTTTCTTCTTTCAAAGGATCGGCTTCGTGTGCCGGAAAAGAGCCATCCAAAGTAAAATTTAAAGGGATGAGTTTAATTGGTATTTTTTCTGATAACTTTTTTAAATAAGTAGCCCCCATGCTATTAGCGGCATCGGCGACTACAGTTAGGGGTTTAATTTTTTCAATATCCACACGACCGAAAGCATAATTTATCTCTTCATCTATTATTTCGTATGCTTTTGTAAGCACTCCTTGATTTTGGGTAAGTATAAATTTATTTTCTAAGACTTTTTCTTTGATAAATTCTATACCAGTTTCGCCACTTACAGGGATTCCTTTACTTCTTACCATTTTAAATCCATTCCACTCTTTAGGATTATGAGAAGCGGAAACCATGATACCGCCACTATAATTATTTTTGCCCACTGCAAAATATAAAGTTGGGGTTGCAACTATGCCTAAATCAATTACGTCTACACCGCCAGCTAGCAATCCGCGGATTAAATTATCTTTAAGTGCTGGTGATGATAAGCGCATATCACAGCCAACGGCAATTTTTAAAGTAGCCTCTTTGGTGTAATCAGAATCATTTTTTCGAAGTTCAATAAAAGCTAGCCCTAAAATATAAGCTAATTCATTATCAAAATCTTCTTCGTAGATGCCTCTAATGTCGTAGGCTTTAAATATTTTTGAATTGATTGGTAACATAAAATAAAATACTTCCTACTCCGAGGGCGGTAATAATTAAATTAATCAACCAGCCGACGAGGGGAAGTGAAAATAATAAGGATATGATAATAACCCCCAATAAAAGAGACCAAAACATTGGAGTTTGTATTTTCATTAACTCTTTAATAATTAGTTCTCCTGTAAAAATAGCAATTAACGCTTGAGCTAGAAATATTACCGCCACCCAAATAGATATTAATATGGCTGCTAGTGGTATTCCAATAATAGTTAAAGCTAAAATTAAAGTTAATGGCGGAGTAATTAATAAAACAATAACGCCAATTAATAATAATTTTCCAGGCTTAGTTTTTAAATCGTTAATAAATTTTGTAGTATTTTTTGGAATGATAAAAATAAATATCAAGCCTATTAAAATCATAGAAAGGATGGAGAACAGTCTTCCCCAAGCCCAGACAGTAATATTATCTTTTTCTTTAACTGGTGGTGTGTGATAATTAGTTTGTCCTGAAATTTCCGCCCCAGTTTTTATATCAGCTTTATTTTTAGCGGTATAATTTAGGTCGCCATTAATTATTGCCCCGGATGAGATAATAATACTTTGAGCTTGGTTTTCATCGTAAGCCTTTAAAGTAGCAGTTTTACCTATTTTTCCAGATATAATAGTTTGTTTACAATAAGTATTTAAAGAGCCATCAATGATGCCTTTAATTTGAGCGGTCGAAGCCATTAATATTACATCCCAACCGATTCTCGCCTTATCGCTTAGAATTACTTCCGACCCAAGAATATTAATATTGCGAGCAACGGTCCCGTTAATTGTTATAATATTGCCAACAACTCTAACATTGCCACCAACCTCACCATTGATCGTAATATTTTGTGCCGCAGCAATAACATCGCCTTCTACGCGCCCATTAACAGTAATGGATTTAGCGCCTGCAATTAAATCACCACTAATTACGCCATCAACGGTAATGCTATCACCAGCAGCGAATAAATTTCCAGATATTACCTCATTATTAGCAATAAATACAGCTTGACCAGCATTAGTTGTAGCCGCCTTTAAGCTTGATAGGGGCCAAGCAATTAACGCTAGAAATATAATTATTTTTAGGTATTTTTTATTCATAAAAGCCTTGTTAAATTAGAAAAAATAATGTATTGTTAATTAGATTATATTAATAATTATACTCTAAAGAAATGGTAGAAGCAATAAAAAAGTTAATTATAGAAAATGTCGGAAAGGCTCTAGATAGGGATCAGCTAGAGGATGTTAAGCGTTCATTTTGTAAAAAATATAAGCTTGATTCCGTGTTAAGCTCCGATATTTTAAAAGAATATAGAAATTTAGTTTCTTCTGGTTTAATTAATAAATCGGAGGCTTTTGAGATGCTGCTTCGTAAACGTACAGTAAGGACAATGTCGGGCATTGCACCCGTAGCCGTCTTAACTAAATCATATCCTTGTCCCGGGACTTGTGCATATTGTCCGAGAGAAAAAGATGTCCCAGTTAGTTATTTAGCAAACGAACCAGCAGTTATGAGGGCGATTAGGTGTCAATATGATCCCTATAAACAAGTTGTTTTACGTCTTAAGGCTATGGAAAATAATGGGCATGAGCCGGAAAAAATTGAAATTATTGTTATTGGTGGTACCTGGAGCTATTTACCCAAAAAATATAAGTATTGGTATATTGTTAATTGTTTTAGGGCTGCTAATGATTTTAGTAAATTTAGATTAAAAAAAATTCCTGAATTCAAAGAAAATAATAGTTTTAATTCAAAAATATCTGCTTTTTATAAACAAAATCTTAGCATAGACGCTTTAAGAGAGGCTTTATTGTTTGAACAAAAGAAAAATGAGAATGCCAAGTATAGAATTATTGGCTTAACTTTAGAGACTAGACCAGACTTCATTAATGATAATGAATTATTGGAGATGAGGGAGCTTGGTTGTACGCGCGTTGAGATGGGAGTACAAGCGGCTGATGATGCAATTTTAAAGTTAAATAAACGTGGTCATGGAATTAAAGAAATTGTTGAGGCAACTAAATTACTTAAAGAATATGGCTTTAAAATAACTTATCATATTATGCCGGCTTTGCCGGGGGCGACACCAAAAAAAGACTTAGAAATATTTAAAAAATTATTTATTGACGAAAGATTCCAGCCGGATCAAATTAAATTTTATCCAACCGTAGTTACTCAGGGGAGCCTATTATATAAATGGTACAAACAGGGTAAATATAAGCCTTACGCAGATAAAGTTTTACAAGAACTCATTGTTAAGTGTAAACAAGTTGTTCCGGAATATGTTCGTATTATTCGTTTAATTCGCGATATACCTGGAGAATCAATTATTGCTGGTAATAAAATTACTAATTTGCGCCAAGTGATGCAGCAAAGAGGCGTTAAATGTAATTGTATTCGTTGTCGGGAAGTAAAAGACGGAAAAATTATTGACCCTGTAATTAATGTGGTCGAATATGCCGCTTCTGGTGGTAAAGAATTTTTTATTAGCGCTGATAGCCAAGACCATAAAACTCTTTATGGTTTTTGTCGTTTAAGAATAGATAAAGATAGTCCCATCGCCCCAGCTATAATTCGGGAACTTCATGTTTATGGTCAATTAGTTTCCGTGGGTGGCGAAAAGAAAGTTCAGCACAGTGGTTTAGGGCGCCAGTTATTAGCAGAAGCAGAAAATTTAACCAAGGCTAATAAGGTTGATAAAATTGCAGTTATTTCTGGAGTAGGTGTGCGCGGCTATTATAAAAAATTTGGTTATAAATTAAGAAAGTATTATCTCTTTAAAACTTTAAAATAATTTTTGACAAAATAGCTCGGTGGAGATAAGATAAAATCAGTTAATAACTATAAAAATATGCAATACGACCATTTAAAAAATCAAGATTTAGCCGTTTTTGAGATTATTGAACGAGAGGAAAAAAGACAAAACGAGGAGTTAGAACTTATTGCCTCAGAAAATTATGTTACCCCAGCTGTTTTAGAAGCGATGGCAACGGTTTTAACTAATAAATATAGCGAAGGCTATCCTGGTCATCGTTATTATGGCGGAAATTATATAATTGATGATATTGAAAATTTAGCGATTGAAAGAGTAAAGAAATTATTTGATGCTGAACACGTTAATGTTCAGCCGCTATCCGGTTCTCCCGCTAACGCCGCTGTTTATATGGCCTTTTTAAATCCTGGTGATAAAGTTTTAGGCTTAAGGCTTGATCATGGTGGCCATTTATCTCATGGTCATAAAGTAAATTTCTCTGGACGTTTATATAACTTTGTTCAATATGGCGTAAATCTTGAAACTGGTCTAATTGATATGGATGAAGTTCGAGAGATTGCTTTGAGAGAAAAACCAAAAATGATAGTCGCCGGTTTTAGTGCTTATTCTAGAGAAATTGATTGGCAAAAATTTAAAGATATTGCCGATGAAGTTGGTGCTTATACCTTTGCCGATATCGCCCATATCGCTGGTTTAATTGCCGGTAAACAATTAAAAAACCCGGTTCCGATTTTTGATGTCGTTTCAACTACGACCCACAAAACCTTAAGAGGCCCACGTGGAGCAATCATTATGTGTAAAGAAAAATTTGCTAAGCAAATAAATAGTGCTGTTTTTCCGGGCATGCAAGGAGGTCCTCATGATCATATTACCGCCGCTAAAGCTGTTGCTTTTGGAGAAGCCTTGAAACCAGAATTTATAGAATATTCTCGTCAAATAATTAGCAACGCTAAAACGATGGCGGAGGAATTTATGAATCTTGGTTATAAAATAGTTTCTGGTGGAACTGATAATCATTTGATGGTGGTTGATTTAAGTAGTAAAGGCTTAGCTGGAAAAGAGGCCGAAATTACTTGGGAAAAAATTGGTATTTCTATTTCTCGTTCCACTATTCCTAATGATCCAAATCCGCCGATGAATCCATCAGGAGTTAGATTGGGAACGCCAGCGATTACTACCAGAGGAATGAAAGAAACAGAAATGAAATTGATAGTTTCTTTAATGGATAAGGCTTTAATAAATAGGGAAGATGAAAATAAATTATTAGAAATAAAAGCCGAAATAAAAATGATGTGTGAAAAGTTTCCTATTCCCACTAAATAAAATAAATTATGGTAAAGCTGATAGACGGGCGCGCAATTGCTGAAAGAATTAAAGATGAAGTCGCTCTTACAATACATGAATTTAATGGACCAAGGCCAAACTTGGCCATTATTTTAGTCGGCGAGAGAGAAGACTCTAAAATTTATGTATCTCTTAAACAGCGAGAAGGTAAAAAGGTTGGTATTGATACTCATCTTTATGCACTAGCCGCTGAAACTTCTGAGAAAGAGTTGCTAGAAGTAATCGAATTTTTAAATAAAGATGAAGCCATTGATGGTATTTTAGTTCAACTACCGTTACCGGCCCATTTTAATACCGATAAAATAATTTCCGCCCTTGACCCCGATAAAGATGTTGACGGTTTTCATCCTCAGCATCCAAAATATATTATTTCTCCAGTGCTAGCCTCGGTTGATGCTTGTTTAGATGAAATTAAAATGTCTGGCAAAAATCAGGTTGCTTGTGTTTTGTATAATTCTGATATTTTTGGCCGCGGGCTGGAAGATGTTGCACTTGCTAAAGGATTTACAATTTGTAAAAAAGAAAATTTAAGCGAAGCAGATTTAATTATTACTGCCCTTGGTGAACCAAATAAAATTAAAAAGGAAATGGTTAAGGAGGGTGTAGTAGTTGTTGATATTGGTATTTCTAAAGTTGAAGAAAAGGTTTATGGTGATGCTGATTTTGAAGATTTAAAAAATAAAGCCTCTTATATTACTCCGGTTCCGGGAGGAATTGGGCCAATGACGATAGCGTTTTTATTTAAGAATGTCCTAGAAATTTTTAGACGTAATTCGGACATGCGTGAATAGAAAAAAGGACCGTTTTGCGATCCTAATTAATTTGTGGCGCTACTGTTTTTGTAGCCATTTTTGAACTAATGGCGGGTTCATTAGTGCTATTCCAGCACAAATTATAATGAGCCCAACAGATATGGGGCCGATTGTTCCGAGCCAGCCGAACTTTGGATCACCGACCATTGATATTACACCGGTAATTAACAGGGTAATAAATAGGATAAGTCCAATTAAACTGGCTACTAATTCACCTTTAGTGCGTGGTGAAGTTTTAAAAAAATTTACCAATGCTCTCATCTTGTTTTTATTTTTGAGTTTTTAATTTGAATGAACGAAATGATTTAGATATTATACAACCTTTAATCAATTTTGTCAATGCCACACAGAAAACAACAATTATTAGAACTTTTAAAAATTCATTTTGGATATGATTCTTTTCGGCCTGGTCAAGAAAGAGCAATTGATAGTATTTTGCAAAATAAAGATACAATGGTTGTTTTGCCGACTGGAGCAGGTAAGTCTTTGATTTTTCAATTACCAGCTCTGATACTTGATGGAATAACGATTGTTATTTCTCCTTTAATTGCTCTTATGAAAGACCAGGTAGACTCTCTAGAAAAAGTTGGGATTCCGGCAACCTTTATTAATTCCTCTATTTCAGTAGATGAAACTGATTCTCGGTTGTCAAAAATTAAATCCGGATTTTATAAAATAGTTTATATTGCCCCGGAAAGATTTTATAACCAAAAATTCTTAGAAGACTTGAAGCAGATTAAAGTTTCTTTATTTGCGGTTGACGAAGCTCATTGTGTTAGTCAGTGGGGCCACGATTTTCGTCCTAGCTATTTGAGATTAAAAGAAGCAGTTAAATTTGTCGGTCGTCCACCAGTTGTGGCTTTAACAGCAACGGCCACTCCGGAGGTAAGAGAAGATATTATTAAGCAGTTAAGTTTGAAGGACCCAGAAATTGTTTTGACTGGATTTGCACGTCCCAATTTACAATTAGCAGTTATTCCTTCTCAAAGTGGTCAAAAATTAGAACATATTTTAAATTTTTTAGTTACTAATCCGGATTTAGGTTCGGGAATAATTTATACTGGGACAAGGTCTAAGGCCGATGAAGTCGTTGAATTATTAATTGACAATGATATTAAGGCGGTTGTTTATCATGCGGGGATGGACGCTAGCAGTCGTGATTGGGTCCAAGAACAGTTTATGCGTGGAGAAGCGCGAGTAGTAGTTGCTACTAATGCTTTCGGTTTAGGAATTAATAAGAAAGATATTCGTTTTGTTATTCATCATGATTTACCTGGAACAGTAGAAGCGTATTATCAAGAAGCCGGACGAGCGGGGCGAGATGGGATTGATAGTTTTTGTCTTCTATTTTATCATCAGCAGGATAGATATCTGCGTGAATTTTTTATTAAGGGAGATAATCCGGAGCCAAGGATAGTGATTGAAATTTTTGATTTTATTTTACGTAAAACCGAGCTAGAAATTGATGCTAGTAATTCTATTCTAGTTACCTATGCCGAAATAGCACAAAATTTATCAGAATCGATTCCCGAAATGGCAATTGGGACTGCTTTAAAAATGTTAGAAAAAGAGGGTTATATTTCTCGGCCTAATGAAAAAACCTCAAACTCGTTTTTAAAAGCTAAACGGTCTTTACCAGAAATAGATACTTTAATTGGTACGCGCTCAAAATCTCAGAAAGAGATTTGGGGTAAATTAGTTGATAAATATCATAAAGAATTAGAAACGGGATGGGAGTTTTCTCCGGAAGAAGTTTCTATAGTTTTAAAAATAAAAAAAGACTCTTTACTCAGAGCAGTTAAAAAATTGGCCGAAAAAGATTTAGTCGAATATAAACCGCCTTTCAGGGGAACGGAAATTAAATTATTAAAGATTGTGGAGCCGGAAGAGATTACTTTAGATTTTAAAGCTTTGAAAGAAAAATCAGCTCGAGCTTATGCAAAATTAGATGAGATGGAAGGTTATGTATACCACGTTGGTTGTCGTCAAGAATATATTTTAAATTATTTTGGGGACATGAACGCTAAACCATGCGGCAAGTGTGACAGCTGTTCTCGTTTAGAAAAATTTAAACAAAAAGGCGGGGATAAGCATGAATATTTAATTAGTGAATAATGGATAAAAAAAATATTGAAAATTTATTAAAATTATCAAAAGATAGCTATGACAAAATTGCGGCTGATTTTGATGTAACTAGAAAAAAAGAGATTTGGCCGGAAATTAGAATATTTGCTGAACAGGTTAAATCTGGAGATAATATTTTGGATGCTGGCTGTGGAAACGGCAGGTTGTTGGAAGCGCTACAAAATAAATCGATTAATTATGTAGGCATAGATAGTAGCCTGGAATTGCTTGCTCTGGCTCAGAAAAATTATCCAACACATAAATTTATAGAAGCAGAACTTACTAAACTGCCGATAGTAAACGTAGAACAATTTAGTAAAGAAAAATTTAATTATATATTTTGTTTAGCCGTTTTACAGCATGTTCCCGGTGAAGAGTTGAGAGTCCAAGTATTAAAAAATATGCATGATTTTTTAGCTCCTGGCGGTAAAATGATAATTAGTAATTGGAATATTTGGTCTAGTCGTCATCGCAATTTGGTTATTAAACAAATGTTATATAAAATTTTAGGAAAAAATGAAATGGATTTTGGCGATATTATTTTTCCTTGGAAAAATAAATATGGCAAAGAAGTTAGCGAACGTTACTACCACGCTTTTAATAAGCGAGAGCTATGTAGTATTAGTAAAAAAGCGGGTTGGAAAAATATTTCAATTCAAAAAGATAAATATAATTATTGGCTAATATTAAGTTAAAATTTAATTTGTAGGCTTATTTTTTTTATTATCTTGACACCCCTAGGGGGTGTATGATAATATAGATAATATGAAAACAAGTGAACAAAGAATAAATAATATTATTGGCCAATTAGAAGGCATAAAAAAAATGGTTGCTACTGGTCCCAAAGATTGCATTGGTTTAATTACCCAGTTGAAGGCGATTAAATCAGCCATGGCCTCTTTAATGGAAAAAATTATTGCTGATGAATTTAATTATTGCTTGTTAGATAAAAAAAATAATAGCCAAGAAAAAATGGAAAAAATATTT
>CAIOGK010000002.1 GCA_903857815.1 Candidatus Falkowiibacteriota bacterium | reverse complement strand
TTTTACATGATTATTAATTCTTTTAAATTAAATTTAAATTAAATTTTTATAGTTTACCTTAAAAAAAGACCCCTACAGTTATAGGGGTCTTTTAGTTTGAGTGTATTACGATTGTTTTTTAAATATTTTATCAATAATCCCATATTTTTGGGCTTCATCAGCACTCATGAAATAATCTCGGTCGCTATCTTTTTCGATAATTGCCTCTTTTTGTTTGGTGTGCAGAGCTAATATTTTATTCATTTTTGCCTTGGTTTTTAAAATATGTTCAGCTCGGATTTTTATATCGGAAGCTTGACCTTCAGCTCCGCCCATAACCTGATGGATCATTACTTCACTATTTGGAAGAGCAAATCTTTTTCCCGGTGCGCCAGCTGCTAAGAGGACAGAGGCCATGGAAGCGGCTAAGCCAACGCAGATTGTTGAAACGTCAGATTTTACAAATTGCATGGTATCATAGATTGCTAATCCGGCGCTTACTGAGCCCCCAGGAGAATTAATATAAAATTTTATATCTTTATCTTTATCCTGAGCATCTAAAAATAATAATTGAGCGATAACTATATTGGCGGTGTGATCATCTATTGGTTCTCCTAAAAAAATTATCCGATCTTTTAAAAGTCTAGAGTATATATCATAAGCTCTTTCTACTTGGCCGTCTTTTTCAATTACAGTTGGTATTAATGGCATACATTTTGAGTTATACGGCCTGAGGCTTTTCTTTCATTTTGGCCGTTTTTTTGATTTAATAGAGTTATTATAAATAAAATTAGCCTTTTTGTAAAGGTTGGAAGATGGCCAAGGCTTGATTTTTATTTTTACTTATCTTAAGATAAAGGAAAGTTTGAGTTAATTTACTAACATTTGCCGAAGTTATCTTCGGCTCTATTCTTTAATCCAATATGTCATTTGTACAAAAAATTTCGAAATTGTCTTTTAAGGCTAAGACTCGCTGGATTTTAGGCCTCATTATTGTTTTTACAATTACCGTTGCTTTAATCGCTGGTGGTAACTATTACAATAATGCCGCCAGATTTATCGCTGCTAAAACAAATAACATCGTTGTTTTACCAGTTATCAAGGAATTACCATTTAGTTTAGGTTTAGACCTTCAAGGGGGAACACAGTTAGTTTATGAAGCTAATGTTGCTAATATTCCTGAAGCCGACCGAGATGGCGCGATGGAATCTGCTCGTGATGTAATTGAACGTCGAGTTAATACTTTTGGTGTTAGCGAGCCTAATGTTCAAGTAAATAAAGGAAGCAATGGTGAATATCGTATTATCGCTGAATTAGCCGGAGTAAAGGATGTAAAAGAGGCAATTCAAATGATAGGCGAAACTCCAATTTTAGAATTTAAAGAACAAAATCTTGAAGCCGCTGTTGTTCAAGCTGATGCTAGTAGTACAGCGCTTGATATTAACGCTGCTAATAATTGGATAAATACTGAATTAACTGGAAAATATTTAAAGAGAGCAGTTTTACAATTTAATCCTAACGATGGAACTCCAGAAGTTTCTTTAGAGTTTAATACTGAAGGTTCAAAAATGTTTGAAGATATTACGGCTCGTAATGTTAACAAGCCGGTAGCAATTTTCTTGGATGGTTATGTTATTAGTGCTCCTACGGTTAATGAAAAAATCACTGGCGGTAAGGCAGTTATTTCTGGTCAGTTTAATATTGATGAGGCAAAACTATTAGTTAAACGTTTAAATTCTGGCGCTTTGCCGGTTCCTGTTACTTTAGTTTCTCAAAAAACAGTTGAAGCTAGTTTAGGTTCTAAATCAATTGAAAACAGTCTCCAGGCTGGCCTTATCGGCTTACTTTTAGTTTCAGTTTTCATGATTATTATGTATCGTCTTCCTGGCGTGCTGTCCGTCGTTTCATTAATGGTTTATGGCTTGACCATGTTAGCAATTTTTAAAGCCATTCCTATCGCCGTTGCTTTACCATTAATCTTTGTGATGGTTGCTTTGATATTTTATACTTTTAATGAAATTAAGATTTTTAGCAGCTCGCTCGCCTTATTGTTTGCGGTTATCGGCGTCCTCTTATTTTTCTATGCGCTTAAACCGGTTACGCTTTCTTTATCTGGTATTGCCGGTTTGATTTTATCATTCGGAATTGCGGTTGATGCTAATATCTTAATTTTTGCTCGTACCAAAGAAGAATTAAAACAGGGTAAGTCTGTTAGTCAGTCTATTGCTGATGGCTTTAAGCGCGCTTGGCCGTCTATTAGAGATGGAAATATCTCAACACTGATTACTTGTTTAATTTTAATGTTCTTCGGAACTTCATCGGTTCAAGGATTCGGTACGACTTTATTTATTGGTGTTTCCGTTTCTTTATTTAGCGCGATCGTTATAACTCGTGTTTTATCTATTCTTGTTCTCGGCTCATGGCTGGAGAATAAGATGTGGCTTTTGGGAGTAAGAAAGGCTAAAGCTAAAGTTGAGTAAGCAATACTTTAACCATCATTAAGATAATAATAAAAAATATGACTTATCGGATAATTAAAAATAGAAACATTTTCTTGAGCATTTCCGGAGCCCTGGTTGTTGCCTCCATTATTGCTTTATTTACATGGGGCTTAAATTTTGGAGTTGATTTTACTGGAGGGAGTTTATTGGAAGCGGAATTTAAAAATTATCAACCAACCATCACTGAATTACAAGATAGTTTAAAGGGTGTTGAATTAAATAATTTAACTATTCAATCTACTACAGATAATACTTTTATCTTACGCTTTAAAGAGGCGGGTGAAGCAACTCATCAAGAAATTTTATCCAAGTTAGGCGGATTAGTTGTTGGTAAAGACGGAGCAACATTTAAAGAATTGAGATTAGATTCAGTTGGCCCATCGATTGGCCAAGAACTTAAGAGCAAATCTTTTAATGCTTCAATTATTGTTTTGATAATGATTATTTTTTATATTTCCATGGCTTTTCGAGGAGTTTCAAAACCCATCTCTTCCTGGAAGTATGGTGTTGCCGCAATTATTGCCTTAGCTCATGATGTTATTATAACTTTAGGTGCCTTTGCAGTTTTAGGACACTTTTATAGCATTGAAATAAACACCCCTTTTATCGCCGCTATTTTAACTGTCTTAGGGTATAGCGTTAGTGATACCATTGTTGTTTTTGATAGGGTTAGAGAAAACTTACCTAAGAGTAATGATGATTTTGAAAATACAATTAATGCTTGTGTTAACCAAACGATGGCTCGTTCGATTAATACCTCCTCTTCGGCCATGTTAGCCTTGCTCGCCATTTTAATTTTTGGCGGTAGCACTATTAAAGATTTCTCTTTAGCCTTACTGATTGGTATTTTTGTTGGTACTTATAGCTCCATTTTTATTGCTAGTCCGATTCTTGTTATTTGGAACAATTTTATGCACCGAAAAGCAAAAAAGGTTTAAGATACTCTCTTAATAATATAATGAAAGGGGCTTGTTTCAAGCCTCTTTTTTATTTGCTATAATATAAACATGAAAATTCCTTTGTTATCAAACCGGCTTCCCGCCTTAAAAATTTTGGACCAAATAATTGAAATTAACTATTTAGCGATAGTTTTTTTAATTCCTATTTGGTTTGCTTATTTTTTACCAACTTATAATATTTTTGAATTTAACAAAATAATAGTTTTTCGTTCTTTGGTTTGGACGCTAATCTTTTTAACAAGTTTAAAAATAATCTTTTTTCCTGGTAGTACTATTTTAGCGGCTGCTTATAAAAAATTTCGTTGGCGGACATTTAAAACATATTTTTTAATTTCAGCATTGTTAGTTGTTGGTTCTTTAGTTGCCCTATTTTTTTCCATTGATTATAAACAGAGTTTTTTCGGTTCGTACGATAGATGGCAGGGGGTATCAAGTTATATTTTCTATTTTTTGTGGTTTTTCTTAATGTTTATAAATTTAAGTTCTAAAAATAGAGAAGATTTAAATTCAACTATCTTTAAACTTAAGATTAATAGGATTATCGTAATTTCCGTATTGTCTGCCGCGGTTGTTGCAATATATGGTATTTTACAAATTTTAAATTTAGATTTTCTTAGTTGGCCAGAGGCGCCACATTTAACCGGGAGAGCACTTTCAACTATGGGTCAACCTAATTTTTTGGCTTCTTTTTTGTTGTTAACGATTCCTTTAAGTATTTATCTTTTTATTGTTAGCCGTCATTTTTTTAGTAAATCTGTTTATACTTTGGTTACTTTTTTACAATTAACCTGTCTCTTCATGACTTCTAGCCGTGGTGGTTTTTTAGCTCTTATTTTAACGATTATTATTTTCGTTGCTTATTTATTTTTTGTTTCTAATTTAAAACGTCGGATAAAGTGGGGAATTGTTTTTGTTTCCTTACTGATTGGACTATCCGGAATTGCCATTATTGAAGTTGTTACCCCGGGACGATTAAGTGGATCTTTTGATATCAGCGCTGGTAGTTTTGCTGCCCGAATTAATTTTTTTCAAGCGGCTGCTGATTCTATAATTGATAGGCCGGTTTTTGGTTACGGGCCTGAAAATAGCGGTGAGATATTTATTAAGTACTATGAAAGAGATTGGGGGGCGCATGCTAATGTTGGCGCTAATACTGATCGGGCACACAATATAGTTTTAGATATTATTTTAAATTTAGGGCTTGTTGGTTTATTGCTGTTTTCTCTTTGGTATTATTCTTTTTTTAAGTTAGCCTTTATTGAATCAAAAAGTGTTGACAATAAACCGTTGGCCTTAGCCTTGGCTTTTGGCGCTTTAGGATATTTAATATCTTTATTGTTTAGTTTTTCCATTGTCGCCACGGAAGTTTATTTTTGGTTATTTTTTGTCTTATTGGCTTCTTTAAATTTTCATAAAGAAAACACCCCCTTGCTAGTTGAGGTGATTTCTAATGATACTCTTAAAAAAAGGCGGCTTAAGTTAATTTTAGCATCAGTAATTTTTATTATTTGTATTTGGCAAATAGCAAAAAATATGGAATCGTTAATTGCCGACGCTTATTTAAACGATATCTATATAACTATGGATAAGGGGGAGTTGGTGCAAGTTGTTGTGCTGCATGGTTATATTAATGAATTAAAAATAAATCCCGTTCAAGCTAATTTTGGGGATTATTTTGTTGGAGATTATTTAAGTAATCAATATGACCGAGCACCAGATGCTTCGGCAAAATTTATTGTTAAAAATAGATTAGCAGAAATTTTTGTTTCTTTACCGGATTATGGTTATGAAAATCTTCTATTAAAAGCTAAGATTGCTAGTCGTTTAGAAAATTATCAAGTTGCCGATGAATACTTCGCATTGGTGGTAAAACAGGCGCCTTATTGGCCAATTGTTTATTTTGAGATGGGTCAGGATTTTTTTAGACGTGGCGATATGCAACAAGCAGAAGAAGCCTATAAGTTGCTTGATATTAATCTCCCAGATCTAAATAGTGATTATATCAATGATCCCCATCGTAAAATCGTAAATTATTATAAACATTTCGCTTATAATAATTTAGGCGATATTTATTTTGCAAAAAAAGAATATCGCTCAGCCCTAAAGTTTTTTAATGAGGCTTATAAAAATCTTCCTTCGGATTATTCATTATTGAAAAAGATTGCGGACTCTTTTTATTTACAAGGAGACGTAGTCTCGGCTTTAAAATATGTTAATCAGGGGGCAATATTTAGCCCTACGGACTATAATTGGCAAGTCGCTTTAGCATCCTTATATTTTGAACAGGGTAATCAAGAAGAAGCTTTAATACATATTAATGAAGCAATTAAGCTTGCTCCCGAGAGAGAGGAGATAAAAAAGATTCAAGAAAAATATAAAAACTAATTTATGAATTATTTGTTTGCTAGTCTCGCCACTTTAATCGGACTTTTAATTGGTAGTTTTTTAAATTGTTTAATTTGGCGTTTGTATAAGAATGAAACTATTACGGGTCGCTCTTATTGCCCAAAATGTTTAAAAATGATTTCTTGGTATGATAATATTCCTTTGTTTAGCTTTGCTTTTTTGGGCGGCCGTTGTCGTCATTGTCGTAAAAAAATTTCTTGGCAATATCCTTCGGTTGAATTTTTAACTGCTTTACTTTTTATGTTGGTTTTTTTGAAAAATTCAGCTTCGCCTGACTTTTCAATTTTACTTGCTCGTGATTGGTTGATTGTTTCTTCGCTCATGATTATTTTTATTTATGATTTACGTTGGCAATTAGTTCCGATGTTAGTTGTTTGGCCGGTAACGGGAATAATATTTTTATTGAATTTATTATTAGGAGTTTCGCTTTACTCGATAATTTTATTTGGTGTAATCGGAGCAGCATTTTTTTTAATTCAGTATATAGTAACTCGAAAAAAAGGTTTAGGAGAGGGGGATATTTGGTTGGGATTACTCTTGGGGGTAACTTTCCCGACAGCCGGAGAATTAGCTCTTTCATTATGCTTAGCTTATTTCTTAGGAGCGATAATTGGCGTATTTTTATTAACTTCTCACAAAAAAGAATGGAAATCCAAGATGGCCTTAGGTCCCTTTTTAGCATTTGGAGCTATTATTACCTTAATTTATGGTCAAAAAATAATTAGTTGGTATTTAGGGTTATTTTAGAATTGTTAAAATTTGATAAATTTTGTATAATATTAACAGTAAATAAGAAACAGGAAATATGATTTAAATATTGCTGTATTTTTATTGAAGCAGTTTAATGTGAATTCTATATGAAGGATAATATCGTTGCCGGCTTAGATATCGGCTCTACTTCCATTCGCCTAGTAATCGGTCAAAGAATCTCCGGTATGGCTGGCGATGAACTACAAATTATCGGTGCCGTTTCCGGTCCTACGGCCGGCGTTAGTCGTGGTATCGTAAATAGTATCGAAGAAACAACTTCTTCTATTTCTGCTGTTTTAGAAAAAGCTGAACGATTAGTTGGTGTTCCCATTAGTCGAGTTTGGGTTAGTATTAACGACCCTCATATTAAATGTGAACGCTCTAAAGGAGTAGTTGCTGTTGGAAGGAGCGATGGAGAAATAAATGAAAACGATGTTAATCGTGCTATTGAAGCGGCTCGTGCTTTAGCGGTTCCCGTTAATTATGAAATTTTACATGTTATTCCAATAAAATTCAGTGTTGATAATCAGTCTGATGTTAAAGATCCGATTGGTATGAATGGTATAAGATTAGAAGTCGAAACTTTAATTGTTCAAGGGTTAAGTACTCAGATTAAAAATTTAACTAAAGCAATATATCGGACTGGTTTAGAAATTGAAGATTTAGTACTTGCGCCTTTAGCGGCCTCGGAAGCGGTTTTAAGTTCAAAGCAAAAAGAGTTAGGAGTTGCTTTAATTAATCTTGGTTCATCTACGACTTCGCTTGCTGTTTACGAAGAAAGAAATTTAATTCATACCGCTATTTTACCTATTGGCGCTGAACATATAACGGCCGATGTCGCGATTGGTTTAAGATGTCCAATTAATTTAGCGGAAAGAATTAAGCGTGAATACGGAAGTGCCGTCGTGATTGATGAAACCCATCATGATGATATTGATATCTCGGGATTAGTTAAAGAAGAGGAGGTCAATGATGATATTAATTCTATTTCTCGTAAATATGTTTCAGAAATTATTAATGCTCGGGTGGAGGAAATTTTTGATAAAATTGATAATGAATTTAAAAAAATTGATAGATCGGGAATGCTCCCTGCTGGCGTTATTTTTGTAGGCGGAGGAGCTGAGCTTGACGGTTTGGTAGAATCTGCTAAAAAGAAGTTAAGATTGCCAGCCGCTTTAGGTCAGGCTAAAAATATTAATGTAGTAATTGATAAAGTTAAAAATCCGGAATTTTTAACTGCCCTTGGTTTAGTAATTTGGGGTAGTCGTACGGATGGAGAAGGAACTTCTGCCGGACACAAATTTAAAAACAATTTAGGTGGCTTATTTGAGAAAACTAAAGGATTGTTCAATCGAATAATGCCAAAATAAAGAAATTAAATAATAATCTTATGGCTGAAGTAAAACCAGAAATAGAAACATTTGCTAAAATAAAAGTAGTCGGAGTTGGTGGCGGCGGAAATTCAGCTATTAACCGCATGGTTGATAGTGGAATTAAAGGCGTCGGCTTTGTAGCTATTAATACTGATATTCAAGCGCTTCATTATAATAAAGCGAGCGAGAAAATTCATATCGGGAAAACCGTTACTAGAGGTCTAGGGGCGGGCATGAATCCTGAGCTTGGAAAAGCGGCTGCCGAAGAATCAGCCAATGAAATTAAAGAATCGCTTAAAGGTTGTGATATGGTTTTTGTTACTTGCGGTTTAGGTGGCGGGACGGGAACGGGGGCTTCACCAGTTGTTGCTCAAATTGCTAAAGAACTTGGAGCTTTAACTGTTGCGGTTGTAACTAAACCGTTTATTTTTGAAGGTGGACATCGAAAAAATATTGCTGATCGTGGATATTCAGAATTAGCTGATAAGGTTGATACGATTATTACTATTTCCAATGATAAATTATTACAAGTAATTGATAAAAAAACATCTTTACTTGAAGCCTTTAAAACGGCTGATGATGTTTTACGTCAGGGCGTTCAAGGAATCGCTGAAATTATTACGGTCCCCGGAATTATTAACGCGGATTTTGCCGATGTAAAAGCAATTATGTCTAATGCCGGTTCAGCTTTGATGGGTATCGGTATGGCGACTGGAGAAAATAAAGCAGTTGAAGCGGCTAAGCAGGCGATTAACTCTACCTTACTTGATATGTCAATCGATGGTGCTCGAGGCATAGTCTTTACAATTACTGGTGGTTCAGATTTAAGTATGACTGAGGTTAGTGAGGCAGCTAAGGTTATTACTTCAGCGGCTGATGAAGAAGCAAAGATTATTTTCGGTGCAGTTATCGATGAAAAGATGAAGGATGAAATTAAAATTACGGTTGTGGCGACTGGATTTGATGGTCATAGTAAGAGTCAGAAAGGAGAAATTTCTAAACCATCCTATACCCCGAACACATTTATTGCCGAAAAAGAAATAAAAGAAGATGACTTAATTTCTCGTGAAGATAGAAATAAAAATAAATTCTCCGTCTTTAAAAATTTACCAATTAAACCAAATATTGAAAGAAAAGTAGAGAAACCAATTAGTGATGAAGATGATGATTTAAGCGTCCCGGCGTTTATTCGGAAGAAGATGGGGTAATATAAATAATATTAATTAGATAAAGGCTCGCCTAAAAGCGGGTCTTTTGTTTTACGAAAGAGGATTGACTCGTTTTCAATTTAGCGCTATGATTTAGTTATTATTATACCTGGGGGGTAGGTGCTAACATTATATTTATGAAAACAAATAATTTAATAGATAATCAAAAAGAATCAAGAATTAATTTATCTCTTTCTGGGATGCATTGTTCTTCTTGCGCTAACTTAATCGAAAAGACTTTAAATAAAATGCCGGGGGTAAAACAAGCGAGTGTTAATTTTGCGGCGGAAAAAGCCTTAGTTCAATTTGAGCCAGGAAAAGCTGATATTCAGAGAGCGATTGCGGCAGTAGCTAAGGCCGGTTATCGGGCGGAAGTAGTTGATGCTAATGATGCGGATTACAATAAACGTAAACGAGAAAAAGAAATTAAATCTTACGCTAGTAAGTTTTGGTTGAGCTTTGTTTTAAGTTTGCCAATGTTGTATTTCATGTTGTTAGATTTTTTTGCGATTCCAGGAAGGGCGGCCGTTTTACCGTATGTCGGAATAATATCTCTTATTTTAACTATCCCAATTCAGTTTATAATTGGCATGGGATTCTATCGCGGCATGTGGTCTAGTTTGAAAATGCGCACCTTTAATATGGATAGCTTAATTGCAATTGGAACTTCAACCGCGTTTATTTATAGTTTATTTAATTTTGTAACTTATTTTATCGCTACTAAATCAGTTATTGGTTTAAACGGTAAAATCCCAGAACTTTATTTTGAAACCGCGGCTTATTTGATAACCTTTGTTATCTTGGGTAAATTGTTAGAAGTAAAAACTAAAGGGAAAACTGGAGACGCGATTAAAAAATTAATGGGGCTACGGGCGAAAACAGCTCGAGTCGTTCGTGACGGGAAAACATTGGACATTGCAATCGAAGAGGTTGTTCATGGCGATATTGTTATTGTTCGCCCTGGTGAAAAAATTCCGGTTGACGGAAAGATTGTTAAAGGAATATCGGCGGTTGATGAGGCCATGATTACGGGCGAAAGCATGCCAGTCGAAAAAAATGTTGGTGATATGGTTATTGGAAGTACAATTAATAAAACTGGGAGTTTTGAATTTGAAGCAACCAGAATTGGCAGCGAAACCGCTCTCGCTCAGATTATTCGTTTAATTGAAGATGCTCAAGGTTCCAAGGCGCCAATTCAAGGGTTTGCTGATAGAATATCAGCTATTTTTGTTCCGATTGTAATTGGTTTAGCAATTCTTACTTTTTTGGTTTGGTTTTTTTTATTAGGCGCAACCCTATCGTTTGCTTTGATGGCCTTTACCTCCGTGATAGTTATTGCTTGCCCCTGTGCTTTAGGTTTAGCTACTCCAACAGCTTTGATGGTTGGAACCGGTAAGGGGGCTGAGTACGGAGTATTGGTTAAAGGCGGTGAGCCATTAGAAGCGGCTTGTCATATTAATGCCGTGGTCTTTGATAAAACAGGGACTTTAACTAAAGGCAAACCAGAAGTGACAGATATCTTAAGCTTTGAAAAAATTGATGAGGATGAAATACTATCCATTGTTGCTAGTTTAGAAAAATTATCCGAGCACCCTTTAGCCGAAGCAATCTATTCACATGCTAACGAAGAATCAGTCGCGCTTGAAGATGTTAAAAATTTTAATGCTATCCCTGGCCACGGAGTTAAGGGGGCCATTCATGAAGTTGAATATTATTTCGGCAACAGAAGATTGATGACAGAAGTCCTTGGGCATTCCATGGATAAAATTAATCGTAAGCTTAATAAATTGGAAGAACAGGGTAAAACTGTCATGGTATTAGCAACTAAAGAGCAAATATTGGGCGCTATTGCTGTCGCCGACACCGTTAAAGCGACATCAGTCGAGGCAGTAGCAAAATTGAAGAAGCTAGGTATAACTGTTTACATGATAACTGGTGATAATGAGCGAACCGCTAAAGCAATTGCCGCCCAAGTCGGTATTGAACATGTTTTAGCAGAAGTCCTGCCTGAGGATAAGGCCAATGAGGTTAAAAAGCTTCAGGAGCGCAAGTATAAGGTTGCGATGATTGGAGATGGCATTAATGATGCTCCGGCTTTAGCACAGGCTGATTTGGGCATTGCCATGGGTTCTGGTACTGACGTTGCGATGGATGCCGGGGGGATTGTTGTCATGAAAAATGATTTAAACGATGTTGTAACCGCTTTTCAGCTTTCCCGTGAAACTATGAGCAAAATTAAACAAAATATGTTTTTTGCCTTATTTTATAATGTAATTGGCATTCCGATTGCGGCTCGTATTTTTACCTCTTTTGGTTTAGTTTTAAAACCAGAGTTAGCGGGCCTGGCAATGGCTTTTAGCTCTATCTCGGTAGTTGGCAATTCTTTATTGTTGCGTTATTTTAAGCCAAACAAAATAAATTATCTTTCATTAATTGCGCCGTTTGTAATGGTTATTGTATTTACATTTGGGTTTTTTCAATTTGCCCGCTTAAGTTCGAATATGGAAAATCAGAGCATGGCGCTTTTAGTTTCGATTGAAACGGCGACTAATTTAAATAATTTTATTGCCGAGCAGCCAACAAAAATTAATTTCGCTGAAGGTAATCCTAAGTTATTTTTAGGGGTTGATAGTTTGCCCAGGTCGTTAAAGGCGAGTGAGGGCGGCTTAGTTCTCGGCGATAATGAAATGATTATCGGTTATAATGAAGGCCTGATGATGAAAAAAGAAAAACTTATTAAAGGCCCTGGCGATAGTTTAAAAGATTTTTTTGGGATACCGAGTATGAAGGTTGTCGGTATTTTAAAGCCAACTGGGACTTTAATTGATGATTATCATTTTGTTAATAATAATACCTTGGTCAACGTGGTTAGCGTTGCTGAGGTTAAACATGTCGCTGAAAAAGAAATAATAAAAAGCTTTTATTTTGTCGTCGATGATAAGAACCCTGAAAAATTAAAGGCTGATATTTTAGGCTTCACCCCAGTTGAATTAGGAGGTAAAATATATCTTCCAATTTATATTGGCTCTAAAGAATCTAAAATGATGATTGAGGCTAAATTAATTGCTAAAGTCGGCGATACTATTGAAAACTTTTTTGGTAACGATATTATTGTCGCCGGCATTTTACCAACAACAAATACTAGCCTTGATATGGTGCATTATGTCGGCCCCAGCTTTGAAATAAAAAATTAATAAAAAATTTGCTCTTGTTAAAACCTCGTCGGCCTAAATAAGCCGATGAGGTTTTTTAATTTAGTTGTGGATAACTTTAAAAATATTTTATAATTTTATTAAAATTAGCTTAAATAAATGAACTTTGACCCCCTTTTAAAAATTTGCTAAAATAGCTTTAGACACAATATTTAGTGGCTGATTCTAAAAAAGCCCACAAAATATAGCTTTTTAAGCAAAATTAAAAAATAAGCTTTATGAAATGCCCTATTTGCTACTACCCTGATACTAAGGTAGTTGATTCCCGGGTAGCTTCCGATGGTCTATCAATTAGAAGACGTCGAGAATGTTTAAAATGTTCCTTTCGTTTTTCGACTTATGAAGAAATAGAACTGCTTGATTTAGCGATTGTAAAACGAGACGGAAGACGCGAATCATATAGTCGAGAGAAATTAATGGGTGGTTTAAAAAAATCTTGTGAAAAACGGCCGATTACTGAAGATATGTTTAAAAAACTTATTCACTCGATTGAAAGAGATTTGCAACGACTTAAAAAGACTGAAATAACCTCAAAACAGATTGGTCAGATGGTAATGAAAAACTTAAAAAAGATAGATTCGGTTGCTTATATTCGTTATGCTTCCGTTTATGAATCTTTCAAAGATGCACAAGAGTTTCGGAAAGAGCTTAATAAGCTTATCAAAGAAAAAAATTAATTAATCATATTTTCAAACTCCAATTACTATGTCCGAAACTATCAGTAAAATTATCAAGCGATCTGGTGAGGTCGCCGATTTCGATCAAGATAAAATAACTCGTGCGATTTATAAAGCTAACGCGGCGGCTGATGTTGATGATAAACATTTAGCTAAAAAACTTACCGATCAAGTTGTTTTAAAAATAAATAAAAAATTTCATAAAAATAGCATCCCCGCTGTTGAGGAAATTCAGGATATAGTTGAGGATGTTTTGTTGGAAAGTGGCCAGATTAAGGCGGCTAAGGGTTATATTTTGTATCGTGACCAACATCGTCAGTTGCGCGATATTTCTAATATAACGGCTGATGAAAAGTTGATGGAAGACTATTTAGGAAAATCAGATTGGCGCTTGAAAGAGAATAGTAATATGAGTTTTTCTGTTCAAGGGTTGAACAACTATATTGCTTCCGCTATCTCGGCTAAATATTGGTTGAATAAGATGTATCCGGAGAATATTCGCAAGGCCCATATCGAAGGAGATATGCATATCCATGATTTAGGGTTATTAGCTCCTTATTGTTGTGGTTGGGATTTAAAAGACTTATTAGTTAAAGGTTTTAGAGGGGTTAGTGAAAAGGTTCAAAGTAACCCTCCTAAACATTTTCGTAGTGCTTTAGGCCAGATTATTAATTTTTTCTATACTTTACAAGGAGAGGCAGCCGGTGCTCAGGCATTTGCTAATTTTGATACTTATCTTGCTCCTTTTATTCGTTACGATAAGCTTTCTTATGAAGATGTAAAACAGGGCTTACAAGAATTCATGTTTAACGTTAACGTTCCAACTAGAGTCGGTTTTCAAACACCGTTTACTAACGTTACCTTAGACGTTACTCCATCTCCGATGATTGGTGAGGAAAATGCTATTATTGGCGGTAAAATAATGCCGGAGAAATATAAGGATTTTCAACCGGAAATGGATATGTTTAATCAGGCTTTTGCGGAAGTTATGTTGGCGGGTGATTCAACAGGACGCGTCTTTGGTTTCCCAATTCCGACATATAACGTTGATAAAGACTTTGATTGGAATAGAGAGAGTTTAAAACCAGTTTGGGAAATGACTGCTAAATATGGGATTCCTTACTTTTCCAATTTTGTAAATTCTGACATGAATCGAGATGATGCTCGTTCTATGTGCTGTCGTTTGCGCCTAGATAACCGAGAGCTTAGAAAAAGAGGCGGTGGTTTATTTGGCGCTAATCCCATGACTGGTTCTTTGGGAGTAGTAACTATTAATTTAGCGCGCTTAGGATATTTATCGAAAGATAAAGAAGAATTTAAACAAAAATTATTTTCTTTGATGGAAATTGCTCGTGATAGTTTAGAGATTAAGAGAAAAATTATTGAAAAGTTTACGGATGATAGATTATATCCCTACTCAATGTATTATTTAGAGAATATTAAAGCTCGATTTGGAGATTATTGGAGAAATCATTTTTCTACCATTGGTATTAATGGCATGAATGAATCAGCTTTGAATTTAATGGGTAAAGATATTAGTACTCCAGAGGGCCACGCTTTTGCGGGTGAGATTCTAGATTTTATGAGAGAAAAATTAATGGACTTTCAAAACGAAACTAATAATTTATATAATTTAGAGGCTACTCCAGGCGAGGGTTGTACCTATCGTTTCGCCAAGAAAGACCAACAGGTGTATCCCGGAATCATTTGTTCTAATACCGAAGCAGTCCAGAAGTTTAAAGCTGATCCTTATTATACTAATTCTACCCATCTGCATGTTAATTATACCGATGATATTTTTTCCGCTCTTGATTTGCAGGATGATTTACAAACTAAATATACCGGTGGAACAGTTTTGCATGGTTATTTGGGAGAGAGAATGCCTAGCGGCGAGGCTGCTAAAAAATTAGTTAAAAAAATAGTTGAAAATTATCGTTTACCATATTTTACCATTACCCCAACGTTTTCTATTTGTCCTAAGCATGGATATTTATCGGGAGAACATAAATTTTGCCCTAAGTGTGATGAGGAAATTGGTTTTAAGGAAACTGTTGATGAAATCCGTTTAGCTGATCAAAATCAGCTATAAATAAAGGGTTTTTAAGTATTTGTAATTTGTAAAATTTTAATCTATAATATAATTACTGTAAGACGTTTATCTCTAATAGATAAAGTTGAACAGCTATTCATAAAAATATGAGTCCGATACAAACTCAAAGACAGGAATGCATTGTTTACAGCCGTGTTGTTGGCTGGTTAACTCCAGTGAAAAATTATAATCCTGGTAAGGCCTCAGAATATAAAGATCGCAAGACTTTTAAGGTCTGCGCTGAATAATTAATGTCCTATGATTATCGGTGGCTTGGAGAAATTATCCATTTTAGACTACCCCGATCATCTAGCTGCCATTATCTTCACCCAAGGTTGTAATTTCAGATGCCACTTTTGCTATAACCCCAAGCTTGTCCTGCCCCGCAAGGGAGAGGATGAAAAAAATATAAAAGAAAAAGGTTTTTCTCCGCTTTCCACTGAAGACCTTTTTCTTTTTTTACGGGAAAGATATGGCCGTTTAGACGGGATAGTCATCACTGGCGGGGAGCCAACGCTTCACCCTGACCTGCCTTCTTTTATTAAGGAAATAAAAGAAATTGGCTATGATGTAAAGTTGGATACTAATGGAACTAATCCTGAAATGTTACAGGCATTAATTGAAAAAAAATTAATTGATTATGTTGCGATGGATTTAAAGGCGCCATTTGATAAATATGAAGATACGGTGAGCGCTAAGGTTATCTGTAATGATTTGAAAAAAAGTGTTAAAATGATAATTAAGAGTGGCCTCCCTCATGAGTTTAGAACTACGGTCGTTCCTGGCCTTTTAGATAAAGAAGATTTCAAAATAATGGGAGAAAGCCTTCAAGGGGCCGATAATTGGTATTTACAAAAATTTAAATCAGATACGGACTTAGTTGATGGTGGTTATCGTGGCAAGGATGCTTATTCTGATAGAGAAATGAAAGAATTTGCGACGATTGGGAGAGAAGCGGCTGGTATTTGTGAAGTAAGAGCTTAAAATATATATGTTAAACAACCTTACAAAAAGTAAGAAAAAAGAAGCCCAGCCTTTTAATGAGCCGGTTATTATTGAAAAAGAAAATTCTAAACAGCTAGCCGAAATTCTTCAAAAACTCTCAGAAAATGCGGTTACTCATAAAGAAATCTTAAAATCAGTAAGATTCATTAAGAATTATTTTCTTTGGCAGTCTACTTATAGTTTTCTAAAATTAGTTATTTTACTTTCAGTGATTGTTTTAGGTTTTATTTCTTGGCCAACCATTGCTAGTTATTTATTGAAGTTTTATGGATAATATTGCCGTTTTCGCGCAAACTAATTATCGCAACGAATTAAAAAAATTCGGGATTAAAACTGACGACCGTCGCCGTCATATGTATTTGATTGGAAAGACAGGTATGGGGAAGTCGACCATTTTAGAGAACATGATTATTGATGATATTAAAAATGGTTATGGCGTTGCGGTAGTTGACCCACATGGCGATTTGGCAGAAAAAATTATTGAATACATTCCTGATAATCGCGTTAATGATGTTGTATATTTTAATCCTTCAGATATTCACTTCCCAATTGCTTTTAACGTAGTCGAACAAGTTGAGCCACATTTGCGTCATCTTGTTGCTTCCGGTTTAATCGGTGTTTTCCAAAAATTATGGGCCGACTCTTGGGGGCCACGTTTGGAATATATTTTAAGAAATGCTATTTTAGCAATTTTAGATTTTCCCGGCTCGACGTTGTTGGGAGTTGTTCGCATGTTATCTGATAAAAGCTATCGTAAAAAAGTGGTCGCTAATATTAAAGACCCAGTTGTTAAAGCTTTTTGGGAAAAAGAATTTTCTGGTTATGCAGATAAGTTTGCCTCTGAGGCGGTTTCCCCTATTCAAAATAAAGTTGGTCAGTTTCTATCCAGCTCTTTGATGAGAAATGTTATTGGTCAAGTTTCTTCAGCAATTGATATCCGCGATATCATGGATAATGGTAAGATTTTGATTATGAATCTTTCTAAGGGTCGTATTGGTGAAGATAATTCGGCTCTTTTAGGGGCGATGATGATTACGAAGATTCAATTAGCGGCCATGAGTCGCGTTGATATTCCAGAAAAATCTCGACGTGATTTTTATTTATATATTGATGAATTTCAAAATTTTTCGACTGATAGTTTTGCAAATATTCTTTCAGAGGCGAGAAAATATCGTCTTAATTTAATTTTAGCGCATCAATATATTGAACAATTGAGTGAAAAAGTTAAGCCTGCAGTTTTTGGCAATGTCGGAACTTTGGTAGTTTTTAGAGTTGGCGCCGCTGATGCCGAAGAGCTAGTAAAAGAATTTACGCCAACGTTTACCGAAGAAGATATCGTTAATTTACCTAAATACGAAATGTATTTGAAATTAATGATTGATGGTATTGCCTCATCACCATTTTCAGCACTTGGTTTGCCACCGCTCAAGCCTGAGGAAAGAACAAATAATACTGAAAAAGTAATTAATTATTCTAGGGAGCATTATGCTACTGATAGAGAGATAGTTGAAGAAAAAATTATGCGTTGGCATGAGAGTTATAGTGATGAAGAAAAAGCGGCTCCTAAATCAGACCCTAGATTTCCGATTAAAAATATGGGAGTTTCTGTAGATGCCACGGCCATGGTTGTAAGACGGCCGGCGGTTTTAAGTCCGGCGACTTCAGTAGTTAATCAGTTTCAGTCTTTGCCTAAGCAGCCACTTGCAAATAGACCGTTAATGAATAGACAGGCTGCTAACGCTAATCAGCAAATTTTTAAGACTCCACAAAATAATATAAAAACGACTTTAGAAAAACCTGGTTTTGATGCGGTTTGCGCCCATTGTGGTAATCAGACTAAAACCCCGTTTGCTCCAGATGGTATTCGTCCGGTATATTGCAAAGATTGTTTGACTAAAAAGAAAGAAGAAAAGCGATTAGATACTGAATCGAGAAAACAGGCTAAAGAGATAGAAAATAAAAAACTAGTTGAATTAGAAGTTGAGCCGATTAAAGAGCCGGTAGCGACTTTATCTCTTGGCGATTTAAACAAAATTGCCCCAGTAGATTTTCGCGGACGAACTATTAAGCCTAGTCGTCAACAAGTTGTTGCTGAAGTAAGTGAAGATGATGATGAAAATTCTGCTGATAGCCAATTGAAAACTGCAGCGGCGCAAATAAATATTAATGATAAAGAACAGGAATTACCTGAAGGTCAAAATATTATTATTCCCTAAAAACATGTATTTATTTTTTGATACCGAAACAACTGGTTTGCCTAAAAATTATCAAGCACCACTTGATGATTTTTCTAATTGGCCTAGAATAGTTCAAATTGCTTGGAGCCTTTATGATTTTTCGGGTAATCATTGGGAGAGCCATAGTTATATTATTAAGCCTGATGGTTTTGTAATATCTCCCGAAGTTGCCAAGATACATCGAATTACTCAAGAGCGAGCAGAGAAAGAGGGCGTTAGTTTAAAAGAGGCCTTGAATCATTTTGCTGATGATGTTCAAAAGTCGACTTATTTAGTTGCTCATAATATTGATTTTGACGAAAAAATAGTTGGCTCGGAATTTTTAAGAATGAAAATTGATGATAATGTTGCGCCCGCTAATAAAATTTGTACCATGAAACGTACTTCTGACGTCGTTCGCATTCCTAACGGGCGCGGTGGTTATAAGTGGCCTAATTTATCAGAGTTATATAAGTTTTTATTTAGTTCAAGTTTCCCTGAGGCGCATGATGCCGGAGTCGATGTTAAGGCTTGCGCAGAATGCTTTTTTGAGCTAAAAAGAAAGAACCTGATTTAATATCGTCTTTATAGTTAAAAGATTCATATGGGACAAAACGTCGATTATCTTCGTATTGGCAAGGCAACTGATTTAAGTGGCCGAGATTATAAAATTTACCGAATATTAGAGATTTTACCTGGTTTTTTATCAATTTCTACCCTTTTATTGTTGTTAATTTTTTCTTATTTTAAGCCAGTTTTTGTGGCTTATTTTATTATTGCTTTTGATGTTTATTGGTTGCTTTTGGTCATTTATATGGCCATTTTTTTGATTACTTCATATCGTCGTCTACAACAAGGATTAAAAACAAACTGGAAACAGAAATGTGAAAATTTAAGTGCCGGCATGTTTGATGAGGAAAAAGCGGCCGTTGATTCTTTGGCGAGAAACGGATTAGCTTGGAACGAAGTCTGGCATTTAATTGTTTTGCCTACCTATAATGAAAGTTTAGAAATAATTCGTTCGTGTTTGATGGCGATTGTAAAAGATGGCTTTCCGACGGATAGGATGATAGTTGCGTTAGCGATTGAAGAAAGAGCCGGGGAAAGTGGCCGCGAAAAAGCGGAAATTATTAAAAAAGAATTTGCTAATAAATTTGCCTATTTAGAAATTATTTTTCATCCCGATGGTATTGAGGGAGAAATTAAAGGTAAGGGTTCTAATCAGGCTTGGTGTGTTAAAAAAGTTAAAGAAAGTTTATTGGATGCCAAAAATTTTGATTATAAAAAAATATTGGTAAGTGTTTTCGATATTGATACCATTGTTAGGCCGGGATATTTTTTTGCGCTTACTTATAAATTTTTATCAGTTACCGATCCCTATCACTCTAGTTATCAGCCAATCCCGGTTTATCATAATAATGTTTGGAATGCGCCATTTTTCGCGCGGTTAGCTGCTGCTTCTAATACTTTTTGGCAGATGATTATGCAAGTTAGACGTGAAAGTTTGGTAACCTATTCTTCTCACTCTATGACTTTTGTTGCCCTTAATGAAATTGGTTTTTGGTCACCGAAAAATGTTAGTGAAGATTCAAGAATATTTTGGCATTGCATGATGTATTACAATGGTCATTATCGAGTGGAGCCAATTTATTTTGATGTTTCAATGGATGTAACTTGTGATCAAAATATTCCGCTTACCGCCCGTAGTCTTTATAAGCAACAACGTCGCTGGGCTTGGGGTGGGGAAAATATTCCTTATCTTATTTTTAATGCGATGAAGCGTTGGAAAAATAAAGGTTTAAATAAAAAAATGATTATTGGTCATATTATAATCCAGATTTATGGTTTTCATGCTTGGGCAACTAGTGCGTTAATTATTGCAGTTCTTGGTCGTATGCCGATGTGGCTTGGAGGCGATAGATTTAACTCTACTGTTTTATCGGGAAACTTACCGGCGATTACTCAAAATTTAATGAATTTTGCCATGATCGGGTTAATATTATCTGCCTTAATTTCTAATTTACTTTTACCGAAGCGGCCAACTCAATACTCAGTCTGGAGAAGCATCTCTATGGTTTTGCAGTGGGTTTTTATTCCGTTTATTATTGTTATTTTTGGAGCTGTCCCTTGTTTAGAAGCTCAGATTAGGCTGATGTTTGGTAAGTATATGGGTTTTTGGGTTACCCCTAAATCAAGAAACTAAAGCTCTTTGGCTATATACGTTCGCTATGTTATAATAAGATACATGGCAAGCAATAAAATAAGGCCGCGAGTTTTCAGTAGCGGCCAGCAAGATCATCATTCAAATTTTTTCTATAAATTAATTTCTAGCCAACGATTTTTAGCAATTATTGGTCTTATTTTGTTATTTATTATTGCCTTGCCACTTGCTAAAACATATAGCCAAAGACGTTTAGTGGAAAAAGAAATTTCCGATATTAAGCAGGAGATTGCTCAATTTGAAAAAGATAATCAAGAGCTAAAAGACATGCTTAATTACTTAAAATCCGATCAATCTTTAGAGGCTCAAGCAAGAATAAATTTAAACTTGAAAAAGCCTGGAGAAACAGTGGTTGTGATTGAAAATCAGGAAGATAAAAAAAATCAGAGTAATGACTCTGAGGAAAAAATAGTTCAAAGTAATTTTGAAAAATGGTTCAATTATTTTTTTAGTCGTTAATGTTTAACGCTTGAATTAATTTTTGGAGCCGAGAATGGGGATCGAACCCACGACCTACGGTTTACGATACCGTCGCTCTACCAGCTGAGCTATCTCGGCTTATTAGAGCGGGTGAGCGGAATCGAACCGCCTTCTTCAGCTTGGGAAGCTGACGTAATAACCATTATACAACACCCGCAATTTTAATGACGCACACTTATTATAATCTTAAAAGAGATTTTTAGTCAATCAGATATTTCATATGATAAAAAATAAAAAAGCCTTAGTATTATTAGTTTTATTTGTATTTATAATGCCTCTTTCCGCTTTTGCCGGTAATGCTTCTTTAGAAATAAAATATCAGCCGCAAACTTTTACGGAGGCGGTTAAACTAACTATTTCTGAGAATCAAGCTAAGCTTAATATTCCTTGGGAGTGGGAAGCACTAACTCCAGCTTATGATTATTCTTTTGTAAGTTCAGGCTTGTATGATCCTAGCCGTCCTTTAGAAATAAAACTTAATTATCCAAATAAAAATAATAATCTTAAACAAATTTTTGCTTATGATTCTATTTCTAATGTTTGGCGCCCAATTTTAACCAAAGATTTTCCTAAAGAACAATATGTAACCGCAACTACGGATGCTATCTCGGGACGGTTAATTGTTTTATCTAATCCAGATGTTTTAACGGTTGGTGACGCTAGTTGGTACAAATATAAAAATGGATTATTTGCCGCTTCGCCAGATTTTGCGAAAGGGACAGTGCTTAGAGTTTATAATTTAGCTAATGGAAAATCAGTCGATGTTACCGTTAATGATTTTGGTCCCGAAAGAGCTAAGCATCCAACTCGAGTAGTTGATTTAGATAAAGTTGCTTTTCAAAAAATTGCTTCCACGGGTGAAGGTCTGGTAGCTGTGAGAATTGAGACTATTAAAGTTGTAACTCCTAGTGTTAAATCGAAAATCCCACAATCAGCTGATATTCCAAACATTACTGCCTCTTCGGCGGTAATTATGATGGAAAAAGATGGTCAAATTATTTGGGGGAAAAATGAAAATCAACAAGCACCCTTAGCGAGTTTAACAAAACTTGTTGCTGTGCGCACTTTTTTAGATACAAAACCAACATTATCAACCGTGGTGAGTTATAAAAAACAGGATGAAAATTATAATTATAAATATTGTAAACCTTGGGAGTCGGCTCGTTTAAAAGTTGCTGATGGAGAAACGATGACGATTGAAAATTTAGTTTACAGCGCTCTTGTTGGCTCAGCAAATAATGCGGTTGAATCGTTAGTTAGAGTTAGTGGTTTAAAAAGAGAAGATTTTATTGCTAACATGAATAAAAATGTTAAAGATTGGGGAGCAGTAAATACAAAGTTTGTTGAACCAAGCGGATTATCACCAGATAATGTGAGTTCTCCTTTTGATTATGCTATAATAATAAAAGAGATATTTCGAAATCCAGTAATTCAAAAAATAAGTATTACTAAAACTTATTCTTTTAAAACCATTAATACTAAAAAGGCGCATACCTTAAAGAATACTAATCAATTATTGAATAATATTGCCTATAATATTCTTGGTTCTAAAACTGGATATTTAGATGAGGCCGGTTATTGTTTAATGACTAGGGTTAAAACTCCTCAGGGAAACATGATAGTTGTAAATTTTGGTTCTAAGGGTAAGGCGGAAAATTTTTGGGATAATGAACAATTAATTCGATACGGACTTCGTTCAATAAAAGTCAAAAAATAATCAATTATGATTACTATTAAAAATGCTTCCAAAACTTATATTAATAAAGTTAAAGTTTTAAATAATGTTGATTTTAATGTGAAGGCGGGTGAATTTGTTTCTGTTGTTGGCCAGTCCGGTGCCGGGAAAACGACTTTAGTAAAAGTTTTAATTGGTGAAGAAAGATTAGATGCTGGCCAAGTAATTGTTGGTGATTGGGATATCACTAAAATTTCGGGAAGAGAGATTCCATTTTTACGCAGACAGATAGGCGTTATTTTTCAAGATTTTAAATTGTTACCTAAAAAAACTTTAGCGGAAAATGTCGCTTTTGCTTTAGAGGTTTCTGGCGGGAGCGCGACGAAAATAAAAAAAATTGTTCCTAGCGTAATGAAAATTGTTGGTCTAGAAGATAAGAAAAATCGCTATCCTGATGAGGTTTCTGGCGGCGAAAAACAAAGAGCGGCGATTGCCCGAGCGCTTGTTCATCAGCCAAAAATTTTATTAGCTGATGAACCAACTGGTAATTTAGATGCAATTAATGCTAATGAGATTATTGATTTACTTTTAAGAATAAATAAATTTGGGACAACTGTTATTTTAGTTACCCATAATAAAGAAATCGTTAACCATCTTAATCACCGCGTAGTAACCATGGAGCATGGTCGTATAATTAGCGACCAAGAGAATGGGAAATATTTATTATAATTAAAATATAAAAAGATGTTATCTTTATATAG
>CAIOGK010000001.1 GCA_903857815.1 Candidatus Falkowiibacteriota bacterium | reverse complement strand
TTTTTTATCGTCAAACCACGTCTTTTTATCATCCTCGTCATCCTCTAAAAAGCTATCTTGGTCTAAATGATCAAAAATATTGATATTTACGACCTTAAACGATAGCTTGAGTGATTCCGCCGAATAGGGGCGGGAAAAAAGACGACATAAATTATTAAAGTCGGTTTTTTCATATACTTTACAGCTCTTTAGTTTTTTCATCCTGCTATGAATTATTTTGAGATTAGAGTAATAAGCCCAAAATTCATTGGTATAAATTACCTCGCTTTCAACATTTAAAAAACGGTCTTCATTAAGACTGTCGCCAGCCTTGCCCATAACTTTAGCGGTATCGTCGAATATCCTTTGCAGAATACCTTGAGTTATTGGGTCTTTGTCGATAAAGGTAATATATTTATAAATAATGACGAATTTTTGGAAAATATTCCTTTCAACGCAAAAAAGCCTAGTTAATTCCAGCATTTTTTCTTTTACCCCGGAGCAATAGGCTTTCATATTGTTTTTTATTAAAAATATTCCCGTCTGTCGATAGGGAATATTTATGTTTTATATGTAAAGTGTCAAAATTTCATGGTTTTATGGTTTGGTTGAATTCATATTATTGCTATTATAGTTTAAAAAAATAGTAGCGGCAAGTTGATAAATATTTTAACCGTTTTTTATGGTTTTTTAATAACTTTTTGGCAGTTTAGGGAAAAATTGATAAAAAAAGAACCAAGCCGTGTCAGGGTTGGTTCCTCTTTTACCAAATTCATTTTACATATAACTTGGTACGAACATGTGGTATTGATTTCTGATGTTTAACGGAAATGTTCTTAAATATGTGGCCGTTGTTTCTAAGAATACGTGGCCGAGCTGTTCCTTAATCATATATAGGTTAGCACCACGCTTAAGCAAGTTAGTCGCTAAGCTATGGCGCAAAAGATGCGGATAAATTCTTTTATTTATTCTCGCTCTTTTAGCGAGAACGTGGACAAGCTTTCTTAAGTCGCTTTGATCATAGCGGTTTCCTTTCTTAATTGTCGTAAACATATAGTCATCCGCTTTTCTGGGGAATTGATTTAAATAATCAATTTGTATCCGGGAACAATCGCCGCTGATATTTATTAAACGGTCTTTCATTCCTTTACCTTGAATTACTCTAAGCATATTTTCCCCTAAATTAACGTCGCTCACCTTTAAGCGACAAAGTTCCTTGTTTCTGATTCCCGAATAAGCGAGTAGAGAAATAATCGCTTTTTCTCGAACATTTTTAGTGGCGTCAATAAGAAGAGTAATTTCCGCTTCACTTAAGGTATCCTTAATAATCGTTCTCGGTTTTTTTGGCCGACCCAGTTGAATACGGTTGCCGATAAATTCCGTATACCATTCCAGCGCCAGGGAAGTGTTGACGATGTGGCTGTAAGAAAAACCCCGTTCGTGCATTTTCACGATGTAATTTATAACTTGATCGTGTGTCGGTTCAAAAGTTTTTAAAAATCTTATTAACCGACTGGCCGAACCTTTATAACCGGCGATAGTCACATAGGAGATTCCTTTTTTGACTAAAAGCCATTTTTCGAACTCGCTCATTTTTTCTCTTAATTCGTTTGTCATAAATTTTGATGTTAGTTTATTAATTATTAAAGTTCAACGGCCGCTGCATCTCACGGTCGTTAAAGACCAAGACTACTCTAAATACAAATTAAGTCAAATTAAGTCAAGTTTTCTCGAATAAAAACGCATCTTTTCGGTTTTTAAGTCAATTTTTTAAATTCAGAAAAGCAGTTTTTCGCTCGCCAGGCGATGTTCGTAGGGGGCACGACTAACCCATTAATTTTTTTATCACTTTTTTTATTCTAAATTTCATTAGTTTTTTCCTGCCCCGACTGTTTAATCAAACCACGCTAAAAATCGCAACACGGTGGCAAATTTTGCCAACGAAAGGATAGCGAATGAAGCGGTTAGACTATCCGCTAGTGATTAGTCGGTGTTATAAAAACTCGTAATTTATCCGTTTTTGTTAGGTATATCGAGATTTTAGGCATTAATGGCGTCTCTATTGAGTGATAGCTATTTCAGTTAAAAAATACGTAAAAACACAATTTATATTTTAGGTATGTGGCGACTATCCCGACGTTGCCGTTAGCTAATATTCTCATTCTTTCTGTTCCACCCTGCATATCATAGAACTGCCAACCATCATAAGCATCAATTCTTAAGGCATTACCACTTCTATATAATTTAACATTAGTATTAGTAAACTGTAAT